>CAYNTN010000026.1:0-42158 GCA_964399995.1 uncultured Ignavibacteriaceae bacterium | reverse complement strand
TTTCAACTTTCAACTTTCAACTTTCAACTTTTAACTTTCAACTTTCAACTTTTAATTATCAAATCGTCTTCCTCATGAAAAATGTATTTATAACCGTGTACATCTTCTATCTGTTTTTCCTCTTCCTTTAACTGTTCCAGACTCTTTTTCATTGGTTTGAATACTGACAGCCAAATAATAGTGTAGTAACTCATCACTGCAATCCAAGGTACGCCTCTTAAAAATCCGATTCGTTCACCGAACAATTCAAGCAGTCTGTCATGATTCGCGGGACGTTTGTTAAAAAGAAGCATGAATTTCAAATCAATATAAGATGTATATATCTCAACTGGTACAAAAACAAAAAATAGTAAAGCGCTCATTAAAAGCCATGGATTTTCTCTTAAATTAATCTTGCAGGATCTCATAAATATTATTGCACAAGTCAGAACTATGGGATATGCGATCATAATCAGCAATGATGAATCAGATATCATTTTAAAAATCTGATTCTCTTCATCAGGAGGAATGCTGGTTCTGAAATTAAATTCATCGTAGTTGAGGAGTTGATTGCCGATAAAGAATCTTACATTTATCGCTCCGAGCCAGAAGATGGCTGATACTATTAAAATGAAAAGTGAAACTTTTGCTTTCCTGTTTAAATTCAAATTTTTTGAAAATTGATTTCAGACAATTTAGTCAAATTAATATTTGTTGTTAATGATAAAATTTTCTGCAGATTTTATTCGAGATGTTATTTTTTTGTACTTCTGTTAGTAAAAAATGTTTTTGGGAAGTACAGTAAAAGCCGTACTCCGGAAAGTATGATTGTAATTCAGGAAAAGGTTTATTAGTTTGTAAAATTGAGAAATGATCTTTTTTAAAGCATACAATATGATCAATCAAAAAGAGGAATTTAAAAATCTTGATTTAAGCTCCGAAGAATTCAGAAAACTTGGATATCATGTAATTGATATGATAACGGAATACTATTCCACAATAAATGATTTGCCAGTTTTTCCTTCTAGCACTTCCCGGGAAATTGAAAATGTTTTCAAAGAAGATTTTCCTGAAAAAGGTATGAACCCCGAAACAATAGTTGATGAATGGAAATCGAAGATTCTTCCTTATTCTACACATCTTGGTTCACCTCGGTATTTCGGGTTTGTGAACGGCTCAGGAACTATGATCGGCACTTTGGCAGAAGCGCTTGCTGCAGCTGTCAATATGAATGTCGGCGGCTGGAAGCCGGCTCCTGCTGCTACTGAAATTGAGAGAAGAACAATTGCATGGATCGCTCAGATGATAGATTATCCCGCTAAGTGCGGCGGATTATTTACAAGCGGAGGTACAATGGCAAACTACACAGCAATCCTGACCGCTTTGAGAAATACAGCCCGGTATGACACAACATCCAAGGGGCTTCAGAACAAAGACTTTAAAGGAAAATTTACAATTTATATGTCAGATCATGAAGGGCATGTCTCTATAGTCAGGGCTGCCGATCTGATGAATCTTGGAAGAGAATCAATTCGACTAGTGAAAAGCAATGATGACTTCACCATTAATACAACACATCTTGAGAAACAACTAGATGAAGATATTTCAAAAGGTGATGTGCCTGTCTGTGTTGTCGGGCAGGTCGGCTCAATCAACACAGGAGCAATAGATCCGTTAAATGAGTTAGCAAGGATTTGCAATGAACGCGGGATTTGGTTTCATGCAGACGGTGCCTGCGGTGCCTTTGGCGCTATTCTGACGGAAAAAAAATCACAATACTCGGGACTTGAACTCGCCGACTCGGTCACACTTGATCCGCATAAATGGATGTACATACCTTACGAATGCGGCTGTGTATTGGTAAAGGATCCCGAAAAATTACGCAGAGCTTTCTCTCTTGATGCGCCTTACTTAAGAGGAGTGCTCCCGTCAGAATATACTGGTTTGTATTACCTCGATTACGGTCCTCAGATGTCACGGGGATTTAATGCTCTGAAAGTATGGATGTCTCTAAAGCATTACGGAGCAGAAGGATACAGGACTTTACTTTCACAAAATGTTAAATGTGTGGAATATCTTGATGAACTCGTTCGCAGTTCAGCTGAGTTCAGAGCTCTGCATAAACCAAATCTTTTGATTTATTCATTTCAATATGCGCCTCCGGAATTTATTGAGAAGTATAAAAGCAATCCGGAAAAATTAAATGAGCAGCTTGACATACTGAATCAGCAGATAGCTGACGGGACTCAGCTGAGCGGAGCAGCATTTATTATGACGACTAAAATACACGGCAGAGTTGTCTTAAGACTTTCCGTTTGCTCGCACAGGACGAGGCTGGAGGATATTGATGCTGTGTTCATAAAACTAAGGGAAATAGGAGAAGACCTGGTTAAGAATTCTTAAAGAAAAGAATTCATTACTTTAACACTCAAAGTTTATTATTTTTATAAAAATTTTAAAAAATCATTAACACAATTACATTATGAAAAAATCATTACTGTTAATTATCTTATTAAATTTATCCTTCAGCGTACATGCACAAATGCCAGGAAAAGGCTTCTATGGCGGATTAGGAGCAACCTTCAATATTGTTAAATTCACAGAAGCAGATGCAAATACACTCGGTCTTTCAAAAGTCTTCATAAACGGTCAGGAAGCAAGCGAGGGTTATGCCGGAGGACCTTATGCATTTCCGGAAAGTTCCGAAAACCGGTTCGGACCAACCGCACAGATAGGATATTATAATCTATTTAAAAACAGTAAGTGGTTATGGGGTTCTAAATTTACTTACAATTATATTGGTTCAACTGCAACAAGCACGGAGATCAGCATCCCTCAGTATGGATCAAATTCGACCGGCATGTCTTTCACAGGAGTAGCTGAAGCTGAATCTTTTCAATACAGTGCAAATCATCAGATGACTCTGATTCCTTATTTGGGATATTCAACAAGGAAAGCATTTTTTTACCTGGGTGTCGGTCCGTCTTTGACGGAAACAGTTGAAAACATTAATGGCGTAATTGGTTATGCATTTATACAAAATAACAAAGTTAACATTACCGGAGCTCCTACAGATTTTTCAAGCACAAACTGGGTATTTGGATTAGCAGCGACGGCAGGGGGAACTGTCTTCATTACACCGATGATATTCTTGGATTTCAGTTATGTGTTCAATCCGACTTCAAATCAGACGAATGATTTCCTTGCGCCATTCTCAAATAGTAACGGAATGTATTCAACTTCGGGAGATATGATAGGCAGCACAAGCAGTAAGGAAACAACAAATTCTTTTTCATTAACAATCAATAAGATTTTTTGAATTCATTCAGAATTATTTATACTATTCACCTGATGAAAAGGGTAAAACCCTGAGTTTTTATTCAAAACAAAAATAAGTGTCAACACCTACATAAAAACTGTATTTACTCCTATATACTTATTAAAAAATTAGTACTAATTTTGTACAGTATATTTTTTCATAATTAAACTGAGAAGAATGTGGACTTAAATGAAGAAGCCGGAACGGTTACTTTAATACCTCCTTTGACTGCGGTATCAACCGATTTCAGCTATGATTTCCCGGGATTTCTTCCTGCGATAGACCTGCTCAAAAGCAGGCTTAATATTTCCGTCAAAGGCGGACAATATTCAGGCGAAGGAAGATTTTCTCTGAATACCCAGATATTTAGGTCAGGTGTGACATTTTAAATTCCGGAATTTGAAATGTCACATGCGATGGGAATCCGGGATAAATTATCCCAAACTTAAATTCATAAATCTCCGTCTCATACTTTGCTGTTTCCCTCAAAAATTCTTGACCTCTTGACTGCAATTGAAAGCAAATAACTATACTTTTCCACTCATTCTAAGAATATAATTTACAATATTATCATTCTTCCGCTTCTGTTATATTAAAAGAAAAATCTAAACATGAATCCTGTCATTTCACATAGTAATTACGGAAAATCAAAAGTCCGCGTCCTGAAAGTAAAAAGAGATACCCCTATTCATGAAGTAACTGAGATGAGTCTGAATATTCAACTGGAAGGTGACTTTGATGATGCTCATACAAAAGGAGATAACCGGAATGTACTTCCTACTGATACAATGAAAAATACAGTGTATGTACTTGCTAAAGAGAATCCGGTAAATTCAATTGAAGAATTCGGACTATATCTTTCAGACTATTTTCTGAAAAATAATAAACAGGTCGCAAAGGTAAATGTTGAAATCGAGGAAAAACTCTGGAACAGAATTCAGACAACAGATCAAAGAAAACCAAATACTTTTATTCCTCACAATCATTCATTCGTAAGCGCAGGTGATGAGAGACGAACTGCAAAAATCAGTTTTACAAAAAAAGGTTGTTTCATACAATCGGGAATATCGGGCTTGCTGGTTTTAAAGACAACAGGATCGGGATTTGAGAATTACATTAAGGATAAATTTACGACACTTAAAGAAACAAGCGACAGGGTTTTTTCAACAAGCGTTACAGCCGTCTGGAAGTATGCAAATCAGGAAGTAAATTATTTAAAACTAAATGAGAGCATCCGGCAAACCATACTTGAAACATTCGCTGAACACAATAGTTTGTCAGTTCAGCAAACACTTTATGAAACAGGAAAGAATGTAATTACAAAGCTTAAAGATATTTCCGAAATTAGTTTATCAATGCCTAACAAGCATTATCTTCCGTTTAATCTTGAACAATTCGGATTGAAAAATAATAATGAAATATTTATCCCGACAGATGAACCGTTTGGATTGATCGAGGCAACAATAATTCGGGAGGATTTCTAGTTTACATTTATTTATACCACATAGTCACATAGAAAAATGAATAACTATTTTAGTTTTACATTTAACTATGTGTTCTATGTTTCTATGTGGTTAAATTGCCTTCTATTAAATAATAAATTAAAAGAGCTTAATTAATTTTTATCTCATCGAGAAGTATCGCAGTATCATAAAAGCTATCACCGACATCACCGCAAACCAATCTTATTACTACAGTTTGTCCACGGTATGGAGTAACGTCAAATGTAGATGACTGCCAGTTAGTCATGTAAACGTCTGGATGGTCAAAAACAATATTCGGAGAAACCGCCACTAATTCCCCCGGATTGGCAGTATCAGCATGAAACTGTGCAGCGATCTGGTCAATTGTTCTTGAGAACAATATCACTTCTGATCCGTCCTGTTTCTGCAAAACTACCCTGAAGTAATCCTGAAACTGCGATCCGATAAATTCTAAAAATTCTGCCGAAAGAAAATTCCATTTTAATGAAAGCTGCGACTGATCATTTGTAACCGTAAAGCATTGTGAAATGGAACCGCTTGCAGTAGTAAAGCCGAGTCCTGTCGAAATTATTCCCATGAATGTTCCCTGCGGAGCGTTCAGATTTCCGAGACGGTTGATTACTCTTCCGTCCCCAAGCTTAGTCCAGCCTTCAATATTGCCGGCTTCGAAATCACTATTTATCAGAGATAAAGAGAATTTAAGTTCGTTATTGCTTCCTGCTGCAATCTGAAACTGAGCAAATGGAGTAACAGGATCAGCAGCATTGAAATGTGCCTGACCGCTTGTCTTACCATCAACAGCCATTCTCTTTGTAATGGAATCTGCAATCATCTTTGCAAAAGCACCGTTCACTACTTTATCATATCCGAAATAAGTTTTACATCCCTTTCCGATGAAAGCATTTGCAAGATCAGGGTTTTTTGTACTTTCACATGAATTATTCAGTATTACAGAATTCGGGAAATTATCCATAAGTGATGAGATAAACCCGCTTTTGATAGCATAGACATCTGCAATTACATTCACACCTCCTACTGAACTTATCTTAATATTCTTGAAAATTGAAATTCTCTTCGCTTGCAGAAGTCCTTTATATGTATCAATGTAAACCTGGGCAAGAGTATCTACCGTTTCCCCTGTCAATATAGCCTTGCCTCCGCTTCCGTGAGTTGCAAAGACTATGTATCCGTACTGGGTCATATTGAATAAGGAATAAACAGTTGCCTGCTGATTAATAAAAGAAGTAACATTATAATCCTTGCATGGAGATGTTGCAAGCCTGTTGATAATTATAGGTCTTTCATTATTTACCCAGACATTTTCATAAGGAGAAAAGATCATAACATTTCTGTTGCCAATTGTATTAGGGTCTAATAACAGATTATCCGTTTCATATCCTATGTCAAAAGAATCTCCAAAGGTATTTTCACCTACGGTTTGTTTTTCGGGAGGAATTCTTGTCACCCTGTTTTCTCTTGTGCTGTCGCTTACAATTCCGCCTCTTGTTTCTTTCCCTTCAACTGAAAAAATCATACCGCCGCTCAGACCGTTTGTATATTCGATAATAAGGCTCGTATTCCCTTCCTTTTCCACGGAAGCCACTCCGGGCTGAGTTTGTAGCCATGTTTTAAGCTGTTCCGAAGCGATATCAATGTTATTTGGATTTCCGCCAAGAAGCGTCTGAAGCTGATTCGCTGCATTCTTTTGAGTGGTTAAAACCACTCCGACTTCACCGGAATTCATTTGTCCGTAAACTGTCACGGTTGTGACTTCAGTATTCAGCGATGTTGTTGTCCCGCCTGAATTAACATTCCCCTTTGCCCTTAGTCTTAAAGCACCCTGAGAAGTTTCGGTAAAAATAAATCTGCCGCTGTAAATGTTATCATTTTTAATATCATCGCCGTTTGCCAATTCACCGTTATCAAGTAAACTGCCTATAACTGATATTTCAATATTCCCTGCATCAACTTTCACTAATCTGGCAACTGAATCAGTAAAGTGAACTCCGTTTGGTGCAGCCAGTTTTACCCGTATAGTATCGCTTACATTTACAGTCAGTATATCAGGAGTTACAGTCAAAGTGCCAATGCTGTTTATAACAGGAGGAGTGGGCTCTTCAGGTTCGGTTGGATTCTCGCTGCATCCTGAGTATTGTGAAATGATTATCCCGGTTAGTATTGCCAAAATAAAATTTAAAAACCGTGTTAAACTTAATGTTTCATATTTATTGAAAAAAGTTTTCATTACAGTCTCCTTTCTGAAATTTTATTAGATTCCACCTTAATAATTACCGCAATTTGAGTGCCCTCAATTCATATAAATGCCGTTTTTAAACAGCATTTTAATAATTTCATTGTAGTGAAACTCATCAGTAAAAGTATCCATTGAGTAATAAATACACATAATTCAAGATTAAAATCAGCATTTCCAAGTTCGTACTGAGTATTATTAAATTTTGGCTTAAGTTATATTTACACATTAATCAAAATTTTAAATATTTAAATGATTCTTTCCGGCGATGCAGGCGGCACAAAAACTGAACTTGCTTTATTTAAAAATACAAACGGGAAGTTACAACAGGTAATTTCAGAGAAATATATAAGCAAAGATTTCAGCGGACTTTCAAAGATAATTGAATCTTTTCTGAAGGGAACAGATCATAAAATAGAATCCGCATGCATCGGGATTGCGGGAACTGTTATAGACGGAATAGGCAGATCAACTAACCTTCCATGGATTCTCGATGAAAGACATCTTGCAAGTGATTTAAATATAGAAACATTCAAACTGGCAAACGATCTTGAAATCATAGCAAAAGCTGTTACCGTACTTGAACAAAAAGATGTAATTACAATTTACGACGGAGACGGTAAAAAGAAGGAAGGTAACAAAGTTGTATTAGCACCGGGAACGGGACTCGGACAGGCGGCTTTGATTTACGAGAACGGGAAATACATTACGGTTGCAACGGAAGGTGGACATTCGGATTTTGCTGCTTCTAATGAACTGGAATTTGAGCTGTATAAATATTCAAAAAAGAAATACGGGCATGTAAGTTATGAGAGAATTGCCTCCGGACCCGGGATAATAAATGTATTTAATTTTCTTAAAGACATAAATTATTCAAATGTGTCCGATGACCTGTCGAAAAAATTAAGTTCGGGTGATGAAGCTGAGGTGATTTCAACCGAAGCATTAAACAAAAAAAGCAGAATCTGCGAAAAGACAATGGATATATTTGCCTCAGCACTCGGTGCAAAGGCAGGTAATTCGGTATTGAATTATAAAGCAACCGGCGGAGTTTATATTGGCGGTAACATAGCTCTGATGAATATTGATAAACTAATAGACGGAGCGTTTTTAAATTCATACCTGAACAAAGGAAGATTGAGCTTTCTGACAGAAATGACACCTGTTCATGTAATTAAAGATAAGTCAATCGGATTATTAGGTGCTGCACTGATTGCCTCTCAGGAATAATTGCAATGGCGTAAAAAGATGGAGAGCACTGTCAAAGAATTACGGATTTAAGACACATCCGTCCAAAACGATGGTTAATCACAAAGCACACAAAGAATGCACAAACCACACAAAGAAAAAATAATATTAAAAAAATTAATTCTTTGTGAACTTTGTGCCTACTTTGTGACCTTTGTGGTTGAAAAGATATTCAAATGAAATAAATTTTGATGAGCAGGGATGTTTTCATAATTTTATACAAAGTGTTGATTTAAAAGACAGATTAATAAGAATTGTTACTTTAAAAAAATATTTTGGACGGCAATGGATTTAAGAGGTTTCAGGAGTAATTGTAAGAATTGATTAACGAAATCAAAATGCGTAATTTTGTATACAAAAAAGTTTATATAATTTATTTTTCCCCCTCTCTTATACATTTAAAGAAAGGCTGGAATTTATTTTTTAACTACCCAAAATAATAACAATGAAAAATTTAAATGCTACAGCGAAACTAATAATAGTTGTACTATTTGTTTTCTCTTTCATTGCGGCGAATACGAACGATACTTCAAATAATGACAGACAGCCTAAATATTCTTTGATAAAAATCTTTGCTAAAAATGATCAGGATATGAAAAATATCATGAGGGAAGGTTTGTTTTTCGATCATGCAGAAAACCATCAGGGTGAATATCTGGAAACCTGGCTTTCTGAAAATGAAATTGAATTATTAAAAAGATCGGGAGTCGGATTTGAAACTGTCATCGCTGATTTTGAAAAGTATTTTAATGATGAGAATAAAATGACTCCTCTGGAAATGAATCAGGCAATACAAAAATCCATTGAAGACAACAACGTCAGCCATTCGATTTACGGTACAATGGGAGGATATCTTACATTCGCGGAAGTTGTTAACAAACTGGATTCAATGAGACTCGAATATCCGAACTTAATTTCAGAAAAATTCTCAATCGGAAATTCTCTGGAAAACCGTCAGATGTGGACTGTAAGGGTTTCGAATAATCCTAATGTCACCACCGGGCGACCGGAAGTCTGGTTCCATTCGCTTATACATGCCCGTGAGCCAATGAGCATGGAGCAAAATCTGTATTTCATATACTGGTTGCTGGAAAATTATAACACAGACCCCATCGCAACTTATATTATGAATAACAGAGAGCTTTACTTTACACCTGTCTTTAATCCTGACGGATATGAATACAACCGTTCAACTAATCCGAACGGAGGCGGCATGTGGAGAAAAAACAGAAGTGTCAATACAGGCGGCAGCTTCGGAGTTGAACTTAATAGAAATTACGGGACTTATGCATTATGGAATTCAACCAATAATGGTTCATCAACGACTCCATCAAGCGATACTTACCGCGGAACGTCTCCTTTCTCGGAGCCTGAAACACGGAATGCAATGAACTTTGTAATATCAAGAAACTTTAAGGGAATACTTAGTTATCATACCTACGGAAATTATCTGATCCGCCCGTGGGGATATGTAGATGCTCCAACTCCGCATGAACATGTTTTTCAGAGTTTCTCCCAGGACATGGTAATAAATAATCACTTTACATTAGGACGGTCTAATCAGACAGTTGCATATGGAGTAAGAGGAGTTACTGATGACTGGTATTACAGCGATTCCGCTCACAACAGTGCAATTGCTATGACTCCGGAAGTAGGAACATCGACAGACGGTTTCTGGCCGCTTCAGTCGAGAATTTTACTGCTTGCCGCAAGCACATTGTCACAGAATATTTATTTTGCATTATCCTGCGGTGCTTATGTGGAACCATGGAAGTCTGCATTTGACAGGGAACAGTATACTGCAGGTGACCAGGGCAGTCTAAAAGTCCATTTTAAAAATAAAGGATTAATGAATGCGGAGAATGTCAGGATTGAATTGATTTCACAAAATCCTTTAATGACTATTCAAACAGGGACTTTTTCATATCCAAATGTTGCATCATTTGCTGCAGACAGTCTGACATTTAATTTTACTGTTTCAGCATCTACACCCGCTAATACAGCATTAAAAGCAACACTGGTTTTCAAACAGGATAATACTAATATAGTGTTTTCGCAGGACGTATATGTTCCGGTAGGTGGAGGCATTGTTTTATTACTCGACAGTGCTGAGAACGGGCTTACGCGGTGGACTGCAGTAGGCGGCTGGGGTCTTACTACTTCCCAGTCTTATTCACCGAACAATTCTTTTACGGACAGTCCGACGGGAAATTATTCGAATACAACTACAAGGTCTCTGACTCTGACAACAGCTTTAAATGTAACTTCAAGCCCTGTATTAAAACTCAGCTATTGGTTTAAACATACAATAGATACTCTCGATAACGCTTATATTGACATTTCAAATGATAACGGAGTAACCTGGAAATCAGCTAAATTTTATAATAAAACTGTAAACACGTGGACAAGGGACGTTATTGACATTTCATCATTAGCAAACAGCTCGCCAACTCTAAAGATCAGATTCTCAATGGTAAGCAACGGTACAGTAACTGCTGACGGTATTTATATTGATAATATTAAATTAGCCGGATATAATGTAACCCCGACATCAATAATAAATAATAATGAGATCCCTTCGGATTTTTCTCTTTCACAGAATTATCCGAATCCGTTTAATCCTGTAACAGTTATTCATTATTCATTAAATGAAAATCGTTTGACTACTTTAAAGATATTTAATGTGCTTGGGAGAGAAGTTGCAACTTTAGTGAACGGAAAGCAAAATGCAGGAAGCTATTCTGTTAATTTTAATGCATCAAATCTTTCGAGCGGAGTTTATTTTTATAAATTAGAAAGCGGAGAATTTGCTGAAACGAAGAGAATGATTTTATTAAAATAACAAGTGTTTATATTGATGCTTATGATAGCCGGAGGATGAATTCTTCCGGCTTTTTTTATTATCGGGTCAGCCGGGTAAACAGTTGTGAACTGGTTTTATTTCTTAGTTAAAGTCAAATAGCGGATTTTGTAAAAGGTTTTTTCCGGTCTTTTTATTTTTTACATTTAATAACGCTCACCGTATATTTATTTTTAATCCAAACAAAACTTTCTTGGAAGTCTGGAAAAAAAATTTATACAGCATATGGACAGCGCAATTTGTTGCCATGGTCGGAATGAGCATGGTTGTCCCCTTTCTTCCTTTTTTCATACGTGAGCTGGGGGTTACAAATCACGACGAACTCGAGCACTGGAGCGGAATTGTTTTCAGCGGTCCTTTTATTTTATCATTCATACTCACCCCTGTCTGGGGAATGCTCGGGGACAGGTTCGGAAAAAAAACAATGGTTCTGCGGGCAATTTTCGGACTGGCGGTTTCACAATTGCTGATTGGATTCTCTGCAAATGTTGTACAGCTTTTTATTTTTAGAATGGTACAAGGAGCGATCAGTGGTTTCATTGCATCTTCACTGGCTCTGGTTTCATCCGGTACTCCAAAGGAAAAATCAGGTTACGCTATTGGTGTATTGCAGACTTCGATTTCTTCAGGCACAGTAATAGGACCTTTCATCGGCGGATTTATTGCTGACATGACTTCATACCGGACAGTATTTTTTGTTACTTCTGCTATGTGTTTCGTGAGCGGAATTTTAGTTTTGATAAATGTAAAAGAACCCGCAAACATCACGCATAAAAGAATTTATTCTGTATTTGAAAATATAAGATATGTATTTGCAAATTCAAAGATACTGATTGCAATGATGTCTATAACATTTATTCAGATCTCCATAACAATAGCCCAGCCGGTGTTCGCTTTGTTTGTCGAATCAATAACTAAAGGGACCGAATACATCTCGACTTTAACAGGGGCAATATTCGGTACACTCGGAATATTCAGTGTCATATCCTCTCCATGGTGGGGAAGAAGAAATGATACGAAAAGCTTTAAGAAAAGCATAATCGTAGCCATCTGCGGGGCGGCATTTGCTTACTGCCTGCATACGTTCATTACCAATCCGTATCTTCTCTTCCCGGTAAGAGCTTTCCTGGGCTTATGCATTGGAGGGATTATCCCTGTTGTTTATGCTTACATTAATAAAAATATTTCGGACGGCAGAAAAAGCGGGGTTATGGGAATTGCATCAAGCTTTACTTTATTGGGCAATCTTGTCGGTCCGCTGCTTTGTACCTTATTACTTTATGAAATCCAGCTGAAGTATATTTTTTTAATTGCAGGTGTAATGCTGTTTGGAAATGCAACTCTGATTTTTTACAAAGTAAAGGAAAGTAAAGGTAATCTTGTTACAAAAGATGAAATAGTTGTTGAAGATAATGTTATAATGAGCAATGAACAATGAACTATGAGTTATGAACTATGAGTTATGAGCAATGAAATATGAGCAGTGAATAACGAGTATGAGCTAACGAGCAACAAGCAACGAGTAACGAGCAACGAGTAACGAGTAACGAGTAACGAGCAACGAGTAACGAGTAACGAGCAACGAGTAACGAGCAACAAGTAACGAATAATCAAAATGATACAGCCTAAGAAAATAAAAAAGACAGACAATAACAGTCTTCAAATTACGTGGAGTGAAAATGATGTCACTGAAATCAGCTTAACGAGCCTGCGGGACAATTGTCCCTGCGTTCACTGTAAAGGTGAGACAGTAATTTTCAGTTCATACATACCCATTAAGTCACCGTTCAAGGCAGCAGGGTTTTATGAGATCGAAAAAATAGAGACGGTTGGAAATTATGCAATTCAGATTATCTGGAAAGACAAGCATGATACGGGAATTTATTCGTGGGAGTATCTGAAGGAAATTTCTTCGGGAAATGTGAATCGTGAATCGTGAATTTAAATCAAAAATCTAAAGTCCAAAATCTAAAGTCAATCAAACTCTTCGGTAATATCCTTATTAAGTTTTTTTGAAAAAACTCTGAACTCATCAAGAGCTAACGACTCATCCTGTTCAAGTTTTATAAAAAGCATATTTTTGATTCTCATTTGAGTCAGATTGCTTATAAATCCTTCGGTCAGATAATTCTTAATATAAGGATTTACTTTTAATGAAATACTCATACCGTTGTTGCCGCCTTTATATCTTTTTATCCATCTTTCCATACGGTTCATGAAAGTCGATTTCGACTGGACATGGCCGGTACCCCGGCACATCGGGCAAATGTCAGAAATAGAATGGATTATGTTCTGTCTCACTCTCTGCCGGGTTATCTCAACTATTCCGAATTCACTCACCGGAAGTATTGTAGCTTTTGCCCGGTCATTCTTAAATTCCTTCTTGACTTCTTCATAAAGCCTTCTTCTGTTTTTTTCATCATACAAGTCAATAAAATCTATGACAATTATTCCGCCTATATCACGAAGCCTGATCTGACGAACTATCTCCTTTGCCGATTCAAGATTTGTATTGAGCGAGTTTACTTCCTGATCACGGTGTCTGGCATATTTACCGCTGTTTACATCAACAACAGTCATTGCTTCGGTAGCTTCAATTATAATGTAACCTCCGTTTTTCAGCCAGACTTTTCTCTGAAGGGATTCTTCGATCTGTTTCTCAATATTATAAACATCAAACAAAGGCTGATCGGAATTATAATATTCTATTTTATCGGAAAACTCCGGTGACGTTTCATCTACATAAAGTTTTATATCCTTAAATAACTTTTTGGAGTCTATTATTACTCTTGAAATGTCTTCTTTAAAAAGATCCCTCACAACTGAAGAAGTAGTTGAAACATCCTTGTGAAGTAAAAACGGTGACTTTGAAGTTTTCAATTTTGCCTGAATATCGTTCCACATTTTAATTAAGGTATTCAGATCGTCCTTGATCAGGCTTTCGTCCTGACCTGCTGCTACCGTACGGATTATTATCCCAAAACCCTTCGGTAAATTAGATTTTACAATGTTTCTTAGACGCCGCTTTTCCTTTGGATTATATATTTTTTTGGACAATCCAATTTTTTTTTCAAAAGGAATCAAAACAAGATAGCGTCCGGGGATTGAAACTTTGGATGTAACACGAAAACCTTTATTGCCTGTGGGTTCTTTTGTAATCTGGACTATTATATCCTGACCTCTTTCAAGATTGGGATTTCTGGAATTATCATATTTCACATAACCCTGTTGGGTTTCTTCTTCCTCTTCATCTTCTTCCTCAATATCCGAATCATCTCCTATAATAGCTGCATATTCATCAAGCGAACTTCCGATGTCTGAAAAATGAAGAAAAGCATCCTGCTGGAATCCGAGGTCAATGAAAGCAGCTCTGATCCCCGGAATGACTTTTCCTATTTTTCCAAGATAAATATCTCCAATATTTCTTTCTTTATCGGGAGTGTCGAGGAAGAATTCTGCAAGTTTGCCGTCTTCGGTAATTGCAATTCTTACATCTTCTGAAATAGAGTTGATTAGTATAACTTTTTTCATGAGGGCAGCAATATGTTCAATATTATCCTATGAATTCATTGAGGCTAAAAACTCCTTGTTAGATTTTGTACCCTTCAATTTTCCAAGCAAGAATTCCATTGCTTCAATCGGATTATATTCGGAAAGAAGTTTTCTCAATAGCCAGACTCTGTTAAGTGTTTCATTTGTAAGCAGCAATTCTTCTTTTCTAGTCCCCGATTTATTAAGATCAATTGCAGGAAAAACCCTTCTGTCGGAAATTCTCCTGTCCAGAACGATTTCCATATTGCCTGTTCCTTTAAATTCCTCAAATATTACTTCATCCATTCTGCTACCTGTTTCAATTAAAGCCGTCGCTATTATAGTCAGACTTCCGCCTTCGTCTATGTTCCTTGCAGCTCCGAAAAATCTCTTCGGCTTATGTAATGCGTTTGCGTCAACTCCCCCTGATAATATCTTTCCGCTATGAGGAATTACAGTATTATGCGCTCTTGCTAGACGGGTTATGCTGTCGAGCAGAATTACAACATCTTTCTTTGCTTCTATGAGTCGTTTGGCTTTTTGCAGAACTATCTCGGAAACCTGAACGTGTCTCTCAGGCGGTTCATCGAAAGTTGAGCTGATTACTTCTGCTTTTACATTCCTTTCCATGTCTGTAACCTCTTCAGGTCGCTCGTCAATTAGAAGAACTATTAAATGTATTTCGGGATGATTACGAGTAATGCTGTTTGCCAGCGTCTGAAGCAGAATTGTCTTTCCGCTTTTCGGTGGAGATACAATCAATCCTCTCTGACCTTTGCCAACCGGAGTAAACATATCCATGATCCTCATAGAATATTCACCGGGTGCAGTCTCAAGATTAATTTTTTCCTGAGCATAAAGAGGTGTCAGATTATCGAAGAGAATTCTGTCTCGAATCGTATCGGGATTTTCAAAATTCACCGCTTCGACCTTCAGCAATGCAAAAAATCTTTCTCCTTCTTTGGGGGGTCTGACCTGTCCGCTGACTGTGTCACCGGTTCGTAACAAAAACTTTTTTATCTGAGACGGAGATACATAAATATCGTCAGGTGAAGGAAGATAATTATAATCCACTGAACGCAGGAATCCGTATCCGTCCGGCAGAACTTCCAAAACTCCTACGGCAAAAGCAAACCCGTCTTTTTTCGTCTGAGCTTCTATTATTTTAAATATCAATTCCTGCTTTTTAAGATCGCTGTATCCTGAAACCTGTAAATCCTTTGCCAGCTCGATCAGTTCAGCGACTTTCCGCGATTTTAAATCCGTAACGTTTTTAGTATCGGGAAAAGAAGCAGCTTTGGTGGTGTTAGTCTTTGTATCCATTTTATAATCCTTTCGTGATGGGATAAAAACTGAGGGTAAATCTTTAGTTAGTTTAATTTATATGAATGTTAATTAATAAAAATGTGAATGAATTCAATTAATTTCCTTAGAAGTATTAAGGTGTGTTATTTGATGCTGGTAAAAAATATTACATATATTAAAAATTATCAAGTTATTAAAGAATAAATTCTTTTTAAAAAATTGAAAAACGCTTTCAAGGAATATAGAGTTATGAGAGTTATGCCGGGTTTGGAAAAATTTATGCATATATTTTTTTGGTTGAAGATTGATAGCTTTGCAAAATTCAATTAGTTCTTAACTGATAATATTGTCAAGGAAGAATATACTTTAACACTCCATCCCGATCCCGCTTACTTATTTAAGATAAGATAGAAAACTGTTCTGCTAAATAGTAATTTATCGTTAATCTTTTCAAAATAAAACGATAGAGAGCAAAACTTCTAAAAATTAAATTATATGAAACAGGTGATTTTAATTTTTATTCTTCTTATAAGCGGATCACATTACATATATTCCCAGAATGCCTTCAGCGATGCAATTTCCATATCAAAGAACAGCCAGGATTACATAAAAACAATTAACAGAATTTTAAGTGTAGCAGACATAAGTTTGAGACAGGAAAGTGATTTGAAAAATCTCCGGCAATTTCTGGAATATCCCTGGGACGACACACTGCGTCCATTAAATTTTAAAATTGTTCTTGAAATTTCTAAAATCATTTTAGGCCTCGGCGAAAGCGAGAGAAAAATAAGAAGTGATACAGCAAATCTGACCCGTGAAATCAAAAACTTAAAAGATGAATCTGATAAGCTTAAAGAAGAATTGGAAATCACCGAACTTGAGCTGAGCGAACCTAATCTGTCTCCCGAAGATTCCTCAAGACTGACTGCCAAAAAGGAAGAGTTGGAAGGTGCAAAAAGAGATGCAGAGACAAAGAGAGAAAATAAAATCGCAGATTTGGAAAAAAAGAATAAATTGCTTGAAACAATAAGTGATCTGAGAGCCAGACAGCCGGGAGAAACCTATGAGGAATTCAGAACCGAACTTCAGAATGAAAACAATCCAATTACCCTTCTTGGAAAGGATAATGATGAAGAAGTAAAACAAACAGTAAGCAATTCAAATTTTTCTCTTTCACAGGCAGCGATTATTGAAGCAGTTGGAAATGCCATTGTAGAACAGGTAAAGGAAGGACTGGTTAATTCATTGTTTGAAGGAATATTAGATAAGGATTTCGAATTGAGCGCTGAAGCAGGAACTACAACTCTAAAAGATGAGCTGAGGATTTTCTTTCCGAAAACAATTAAAATTCTCGAAAACCTGAAGGAGTCAAGATCAAACAATTACTTTACAAATTTAAATATAACACTGAAGAATACTTTCACCGAAGATCTTAAAAACATGCTTGAGAATATTACCAATGATGAAAACATGAAGTATTCAAAAATATTCAGGAGATATTTTTACAATAATGACGGGAGCAAAAATGATGCTTACAATTATTTAACACTTTCGCTTGCTTTGATAAATAATGTTAAAAACGGATTTCATCCCATTGAGTTAATTCCTGTTTTCGAAAATATTTTAGCTCAATCAACTTCCGAAAATTTCAGGAAGTATGCTGAGTATATTTCCATGATAGATTTGCTTCAGAAAAATCTGAGGGACGTTTCGCAAAACTCCGGGAACATATGGATCAGCTTAACTAATCTCGATAATCTCAGCTCTGCACCGGTACCCGGCAGCAAGACATCGGCTGAATATTTCATGGCAATTTTATATCAAAGTAACAGAGACAGATTCAAATATATAAAAGAATTATTTGCTCCTCTATCCGGATTTTCAGATTCAAGTTTTGATTTATTTAAGAATAATCTGTCTTCTTTTATAATAATTATCAGAAGCATAGAAAAAAATGTAAACGAATTAACTAAAGGAAATGCAAAATCATTTAATGATTATGTTCAGTATCTTGATAATTTTACAAGTCTTTTGGATACTGCAAATTATTTAATGTCAAATTATTTTTTTAAGACCGGGAGTGAAATATTCAAAACTTACATCAGTGATTTCAGAATATATACCGGTTACTCAATGCAAATTTATAAAAGCATAACCAACGGATCTTATTCTAAGATATTACCTGTGGCTCTGGAAATGTTCACTAAGCAGTTTAAGTATGCAGCCGACAGCACCGGGTTTAAAAATGAAATAATAAGATATACTAATCTCTATGTTGATGTTTCTACTGCAACCACCCAGTCAGAATTAAATTCAGCCATAAGCAAGGCTGCACATAACTCCGGCGGATATTTAAGAAAGTCAGAAGAAAGTTTTAATATTTCTGTAGATTCATACCCGGGGATTTTTTTAAGTTCGGAAAATATAAATGATCAGGACGGTAAATTTAATTTCGGATTTTCAGTTCCGCTGGGATTCAATTTTCAGTTTAAACAAATCGGAATATTTTTACAGGCATTTGAACTTGCGGCAGCGGTCAATTACCGATTTAGTGATGACAGCACCACGAATCTTCCATCTGATGTAACTTTTCAGCAGGTATTTTCTCCGGGAGCGTTTTTTGTAATCAATCCTTTCAGAACAATTCCGTTATCTGTTAATCTGGGAATTTCAGTTACTCCTGCCTTGAGAGAAATAAGCGGTTCAGGAGTGACTTTAGATGACAGTAAATCGACTTTCTACGGTGTGAATTTTGCATATAATGTTCCATTGTGGTACCTATATTGAATTGAGTGTGATTAAAAATTTTAATTAACCAATTAACCAATTAACTAATTTAATTATCCATCATGATAACTTTATCAATCACAGCAAGTGTAGGAGTTGACGGGAAAAATAAATCATCTGATGTAATTAAAGTCAAAGCAAGGATGAAAGAGCTTGGTTTTACATGGCTGAATGATGACGGACAGGTAGGTCCGGAATTTATAAGGACTATCAGACTTTTTCAGGCAATCAAAAACGGGCTTGATGT
Source organism: uncultured Ignavibacteriaceae bacterium (assembly GCA_964399995.1). Classification (GTDB taxonomy): domain Bacteria; phylum Bacteroidota; class Ignavibacteria; order Tepidaquicellales; family Tepidaquicellaceae; genus JAGPCH01. The sequence continues at coordinate 23,147 of CAYNTN010000026.1, read as the reverse complement.
GGTAAATAATATTAAGAATGACGGCAGAATAGATTTGAACGGTGATACGCACAAATGGCTTCAAGCGGAAAATGCTCCGCGCTGGATCAGGATGCCCGAAGGCTCAAAGGCTGAAGGGTTTATAAATGATGAGATAAGAGATAATAATGATAACCATGATTATGGAACCAACTGGTTATCGGACACGCTCATTAAGACTGCTGCAGATTATAAGAATTCATATTTGAAAAATAATCCGGGTGCAGCTTTGCTGACAATCAATGACACAAGTATACCGCGGGGCGGAGATACTCCTTCGCACGGCGGTCATGAAACAGGACTCGTTTGCGATCTGCGTTTGCCGAGAAAGGACGGAAAAGCAGGCGGGACGGAAGTAACAAGCTCGACTTATGACAGGAATGCAATGAGAGCAATGCTTAAATCATTCCGCAAGCAACCGTTATTTGAAAAAGTATTTCTTAATGACACGGCTCTGATAAATGAAGGATTATGCAGATTTTTATCCGGGCATCATAATCATGCACATTTTGAGATTTTACCTCCTGCCAGGATAATGTGAAAAAGCATCTTTAATTTATTAAATGTAAAGTATTTCAAAATAAATTTTTTTCTCAATTTAAATATTGAAAAATGCTGACATCAAATATTCTCGACATAGCAATTACTCTTGGTTTTACTTATACAATGCTAGCATTAATAGTTTCGACCATTACAGAAATATTCAATACCGTAATGCAGAGGAGAAGCATATATCTGCAGAGAGGTTTGAAGGCATTGTTTGATAATATTTCGATGAAGAATCCGGGTTTCAGACCTAAAGAATTTTTCAAAAACTTAAAGGGTGAAAACAGTAAAGCAAAAGATGATGGTAAAGCAAAGGAAAATAATGAGCCCGCTGTTAGTACGGAAGAAAAAACAATTTTTCAATTGGTAATTGACAGTCCCTTCATAAAAGTTCTCCGAACAGAGCCCGGAGTGACCGTTAAATTACTTTCTAAACTTAAATTATTCAAAGAGGAAGACGCATGGTTTCCAAGTTACATTACGCCTAATACACTGGCAATGGCAGTAATGGATGTGCTCGATATAAAGTCTGTCACCGATCCGACAAAAGAAAATGTGAAAGAAAAAATTAATGAAAACTCTAAACTTAGTGAAAATCCGGAAGTTCAGAATTTATTGCTCACCTTATTGGATAATTCTGAAGACAAGGATGGAAATTTTACTCTTAAGAGTTTTACGGACAGTATTGAAAAAACATTCAACGACTGCATGGACAGAATCACCGGTTTATATAAAAGAAAATCTCAATGGATTTCATTTATTTTATCAGTAGTTGTAGTTCTGATTATTAATGTTGACTCATTAAAAGTAGCTAAGTCGCTTCATGCTGATAGGGAACTTCTTCAGAATGCGGTTAATATAGCGACGAATTCATATCAACAGTTCAATCCGGAAAACTACATCAGCAAATCAAATACCGATACAAGTAATAGAGGTGATAATACGACAGACACAACTGAAGTTACTGAACAAGATGAGACTTCGCTTGAAGTAACGGCGGGTGAATCAAAGGATACAGTTGTATCCATTCAGAAAAGAAAGAATGACATTGATGTATTCATAAGTAAAATAAATGAATTAAAAATCCCGATCGGCTGGGGGGAAAAAACCATACCAGGCTTAGATGAGTTCGGTAAAGCGATTCCGGGTTCACTCTTAGGCTGGCTTGTTTCAATTCTGGCAATTTATCTCGGAGCGCCGTTTTGGTTTGATGTATTAAATAAGTTCACAAATATCCGGGGAGCGGGATCAAGACCTCCGACGACACCGGGAAGTGATGCGAGCAAGGAGGAGGGAAAGAAGTGAGTGGAGAGAATTCAAAAAAATGAAAATGACTACCCTGATATAAATAACACCACAAAGCCATACAGGACAACGCATTTATAGCATTGCGAAGATGTGTTTGAAAAATTTTTCAGGGATAATCTTAACAATCTTTTTTGAAAGATATAAAATTATGGAATTAGAAAACTTCCCCGAAGCAGGAAAGCAGGTATCAAGAATTATTTTAAAAACAAATTATTTGTACATTTCAAACTTAATGAATAAAAATCATGGCATTAACACAAACACAAAAAACCTTTCTCGATAATGCGATAGCATTGTCATCGGAGGGTAAAGCCCCAACATCCTGGAAATTGCTGCAAGCTGCATTGAGCTTTCCTGACCCTGATACCGTGACGCCTCCGGGTCCCAGAAGAGCGTCAATTGAATATTGGCTGTCACTTGAACTTAATGATGAACAACGCAATGCTGTTTACGAATTAATGTAGGTTAAATTAAATATGGGAAATTTATAGGTATCCACCCCTATTAAAATAAATGGTTTCATTTTTAAATAAAGTACATCCATTTATTTTTTAATCAGAAATTGTTAATTATTTTTGTAAATGAAAATAATTGAAGGCTGTATTTTAAAGTTAAATATCAGAAGCGTTAAAAACATTAATAAATAAAACAGAAAGGACATTTAAAATGGCACTAACACAAGAACAAAAAGATTATTTTGACGCAGCATTAGATGCTGTAACAGATACAACCTCAATTAGTACTTTCTTTGGTGATACTAAGAATCCTCCCGATATGGTTACGCCTCCGGGTCCCAGACAAACATTTGTGGAAGGCATGGCTTATCTTAATCAAAGAGATGATTTAACCACTGCACAAAAGAATATAATAATAAACACGTTATCTTCTTTGATGCGTGACGCAGATTTCATTCTATAAAAATTTTAATTGAAATCATTACTTTATTAACCCGGCTTATGCAATGCCGGGTTAATAAAATTAAAGGAATAATATTTTTCAAATAAAAAAAATATTATTTTTTTTTAATTTATGTAAAAATTATTGATGACTGACAGCTTAATTCAATTCCGGCAGATAACCAATAGAGACAGATTATCACAGAACACTGTAAATACAATTGCTCAGGATAATATGGGATTTATGTGGTTTGGAACTCAGGACGGGTTGAACAGATATGACGGACTGTTTTTAAAGATTTATAAAAAAACGGTCGGTAAAAAAGAAAGTCTGACCGAGAATTTTATAAGCCATATCTTTGAGGATAAAGATCATAACCTGTGGATCGGGACACATACATCGGGCTTAATCCTTTACAATCGTATGTATGACAACTTTGTAACAAAAAGCTCACTTTCAATACTATCAAACGAGTTTATTACTTCAATTGCTGAAGATAATGAGAGTAATATCTGGATTGGCACTTTTCATAACGGATTGTTTAAATTTAACAAGGATTCCGAATGCCTGGTAAAAATAAATTTAGAAAACATTTCAACAAAAGGAATCAAAATAAATCAAAACATAATGAGCCTCCTTTTCAGTAGAGATGAGAACATATTGTATGTAGGGGACTGGGGCAGGGGATTGTTTCTTATTGATTTAAACGGTCAATGCATCAAATGCTTCGAAGAAAATTCTGACAGTGAAAATTCATTAATGAGCAACAAAATAATCTGCCTTTTTAAAGACTCAAGAGAGGATTTATGGATAGGGACTCAGGAAGGACTAAATCGATATAAAATAAAAGATGATAGAATCGAAAATTTTGTTTACGATGAAAACAGTGAAAATTGTATAACCGGAAATAATATTAAATGTATATGTGAAGATCATTCGGGAAACCTGTGGATAGGGACTTATGGAGAAGGTCTGAGCAAATACGATATTTTGAATAATAACTTTGCAAATTTTAAAGTTAGCAGCAACAAAAGTTCAGGATTTAATTGCGACACTGTATTTTCTCTATATGTGGATAATTCAGAAGTATTATGGATTGGCACCTTAGGTGAAGGATTGATGCAATACGATGCTTTAGCGAAAAGATTTTATTCAATAGTAAATGAAAATGAAGACAGTAAGATTGATGAAAAGAATAAAATAAGATCTATTCATGTTGATCGAAAGCAGAACATGTATATTGGAACTTTCAGTGACGGATTGTATTGTTATAAAAAGGATAACGGAAGTTACAAAGTATATAAGCATCCGGAAATAAATGAGAAATCAGTAAACTGTTTCCTACAAAATGGGACTGATAATTTATTTATTGCAAATGAAAAACACGGTTTGAGCAGTTTGGACATGAATAATGATTCTGTAATAAATTATAAGAATATTTTAAACAATCCTAAAGATCTTATTTTCTCATTGTACATTAACAAGACAGCCGACCGTCATTTATACATTGGAACTGAAAGTGAAGGATTAAAGATCTTTGACCTTAACAAAAATGTAATTGTTCACGACAATGTTATTGATAATTCAAAAAGCTATATGGTCAAATCAATGGTATTAGATTCAAATTATTCACTATGGGTTGCTACACATCTTACCGGTCTGATGTATCGTGAAAACTTTTCCTCGACTAATAGTCAATTAAATAATTCCGAGGTTAAATATGTTGACTGCGGAAATACCGTCTGGACAATTTATGAAGACGCAGATAACATTTTATGGGCAGGTACAGCAAGTAATGGCTTAAATCAAATTGATATAAATAATGAATTAGTAAAAGCTTATACAGAAGAGGACGGATTATGTAATAACTGTATATTAGGAATTTTAGAGGATGAAAGTGAAAACCTTTGGCTCAGCACTATTAAAGGATTATCAAAGTTTAATAAAAAAGACAAAACATTCAAGAATTATGATACCTCAGACGGATTAAGCAATTTGGAATTCAATGAAGGCGCATATTTTAAACACGCTGACGGTACAATGTATTTTGGTGGAAACGACGGCATCACTTACTTCCATCCCACCGAAATTAAAGATAATCCTTACATCCCTAACGTAGTTATCACGGACTTCGAAATTTTCAATGAACCTGTAATAGGAGGTCAGGATAATCCTTTTTTAAAAAAAAATATTACTTACGCCGATCAAATAAATTTAACTTACAGAGAGAGCGTGTTTTCTTTCAAATTCGCTTCTCTCATTTTCAATAACCCTCAAAAAAATCAATACGCTTATAAAATGGAAGGTTTCGACAAAGACTGGACCTACAGCGGTGCCAGAAGAAGAGTTACATATACTAATCTCAATCCCGGAGATTATGTATTCAGAGTGAAGGGATCTAATAACGACGGTATCTGGAATGAAGAAGGTACGTCAATTAAAATTCATATCAGTCCTCCTTACTGGAAAACTGTTTGGTTCAAAGGACTTAGCTTTTTAAGTTTTGTTGGAGCTGGCTGGCTGACTTACAGGCAGAGACTGGAGAAACTGGAGAAGGAAACGAGAGCACAGGAAGAGTTTTCACGAAAATTAATTGAAGTTCAGGAGAGTGAGAAAAAGAGAATTGCTGACGATCTTCATGATACAATCGCACACGAAATTCTTATGTCCAAACAAAAAGCGATGATGGCACTGAAACACAAGGATGACAAGGACAGAATGGAAAAAACTCTGGAGGAGATATCCGAACTCACTTCTGCAACAATAACAGAAGTCAGAAATATTGCCTACGGTCTTCATCCGCATCAGCTTGACAGGCTGGGATTTACAAAAACAATAAAATCAATTATTAATGAGGTTTCAAGGTCCACCAGCATTAAATGTGTATTCGAGACAGATAATGTAGATCAACTTTTATCAAAGGAAAGTGAGATAAATTTATTCAGGGTAATTCAGGAAATTATGTCTAATATTATCAAACATTCAGAGGCAACGGAAGTGATCCTGAAGGTTTCAAAACTGGAAGATCATATTCTTATCCTTTTAATAGATAACGGAAAAGGGATGAATTTAAAGGGAAAGGAATTTATTGAAGCTAAGAACGGATTAGGAATTTCAACAATTGCCGAGAGATTAAAAATAATGAACGGAGAAGTTTCAATTAATTCTGAAATCAAAAAGGGTACAACATTACGATTTAAAATTCCAATCAAAAAGAACAATGACTAAAGACAAAAAAATGCAAATTATTATTGCAGATGACCATCCGATCTTCAGAAACGGTTTAAAACAAATTATTGAAGAAGATGAAGGCATTGAAATAATCGGTTATGCTGAAAACGGCGAGAAAGCGCTGAGGATCATTGATGAACTCAATCCTGATATTGCCATTCTCGATATTGACATGCCGAAAATGACCGGGCTTCAGGTTCTGAAAGAACTGAAAAAAGCGCGGTCAAATACAAAAGTAATTTTTCTGACTGTATTTTCCTCTGAAGACATTTTTGACGAAGCTATGGAGCTTGGAGTGAGCGGGTTTGTTTTGAAGGACTGTGCTGTGAACGACATTGTCGAGTGCTTGTATAAAGTTGACGAAGATAACTATTACATTAGTCCCTCCATTTCAAACTTACTTGTCAGCAGGAGAGATAAAATTAAAAAATTAGAGAAAGACAATCCCAATCTCGTTCAGCTTACAAAGACAGAGTCATCAATTTTAAAACTTATCGCAGAAGGTAAAACCTCAAAGGAAATAGCTAATGAAATGTTCATCAGCTATAAAACTGTCGAGAATCACAGATCCAACATGAGCAGTAAACTCGGACTGAAAGGGTCTTTTAGTCTGATAAAGTTTGCGCTGGAGAATAAGCATTTGTTATAGATTCATAAGATTTGTAAGATTCGTAAGATTCATAAGATTTGTAAGATTCGTAAGATTTTTAAGATTTGAGTAGTATTATAAAATATCTCCTCCCCAAATAAATTCTTTTCCCATTGAAGCTTTTCCAGTATTCACCGGAATATTATTAAATACAATTTTAGGGTTCCTGAGTTTTAAAATTCCGGATAGTCTTTTGAGTTTATCTAAATCTCTTTTATCTGAGCTTTCTTTTGATTCATAAGCATATTTTGAATCCAGAATAAAATCAATTTCATTTCCACTCTTTTCCTGCCAGTAACTTAACTCGCCATAGTGTTTTAACTGGTTGAAAACAGAATTTTCAAAAATTACTCCGCTTGAGACCTTTGCAAGTATATTTAGAATTCCGTTATCGTTAATATATAGTTTGGGAGCTTTTACAATTTGCCTCCCTATATTTGTGGAAAAAACCTTAAGGCGATGAATCAAAAAAGTGTTTTCGAATAAATCCAAATAACTATATAAAGTTGGTCTCGAAATTCCGGAAAGAGATGAAAGTTTTGTATAATCAAGTTTAGAACAAACAGACGCAGAGATCAATCTTAAAAGATTTGAAATGTTTCTTTCATTTCTTATTTCGCTAAATGCTTTTATATCGGTTCGAAGATATGAGCCTAAAATATCATTCAGTAAATCTTCCTTTTGATTTTTTTGAATACTCAATACTACTTCCGGAAATCCGCCAAAGCTCAGATATTCGTTATACAAGCTCTTAAGTTTTTCATTTCTAAATCTGTTGAAAGTAACTATTCCTGAATTTTTGCCGATTTGGCTTTCTCCTTTGAATCGTAAGAATTCACCAAACCTAAGAGAAGAAAGAATGAATATTTTTTTCCTGCCGGAAAGAGATTCTGTAAAAAAATTTTTTATGTAGTAAGAACTTGAACCAGTCAGGATAAATTTAATGTCGTAATGATCATAAAGATATTTTATTACCGAAATAATTTTCGGCAGATATTGAATTTCATCTATTACAACATAAGCTTTCCTATTAAATGTAAGATTATGAGCTCGAAGACCGGAAATAATGTTTTCATAATTTTCTTCACTGAAAAGCAAACGAGTCGAAAGATTCTCAAGGTCAAAATAAACTTTATTATCCGATTTCACCTCATGAAGGAGTTTTTTAACAAGTGTGGTCTTCCCTGTTCTTCTCAATCCTGTTAAAATTATTATTTGCTTTAAAGGGAGATGCTTTTTCAATTCTTTAAAAATATCTCTTTCAATATAATCCATAGTACCTCAAATATAATATTAATTGTGAATATTTAAAATCTATCTGTTAAGCACTACTTTACAAATTAGTTACTATTATGTAAAGTATAATTTTACATGACTCCAATTGAATATTTAGAAATTGATTCATCTTTTGGTGCGTCTATGTGTTTTCTATGTATATGTTTGACCTCTTCGGTATCAAATCCATTTCACAATCCGGGATTTCAGGTGACAAAATGATAACCGGCATTTGAAATTTGAAATTGACAAGTACTACCCCTATATAATTAAATGAAAACCTGAGCAATAACAAGTGTGTCAACTCATAACTTGATTAAAGTACTATCTATATTTTTGTAATGGCTGAATTAATTAAAGGAATAACAAATATCAGGGAAGAACAAAACTTATTTTACTGCATTCCGGGAAGAGCGGTAAATTAAGTAGAACCCAAAGCTGCCGGATCTCAGGACCGGCAGCGATTCTTAATGAATAATTAATAATGAATGCAAGGGGCAATAATTGAATTATATTAGTATTATCATGTTTATTATCTATTATTAATTACCCATTATTCATTACTCATTACTCATTATTCATTATTTATTACTTCCTACTCTCCCTCATCATCATCACCCCCGCCAGCAAAAAGAACAAAGACGAAACAAGAAACGTCGCCTCAATAGAAACCCACTTTAGTATAAAATATCCGACGAACGGCGCAAACGAACCCCTCACGCCGGTGAGTGTAATGTGTACTGCCTGGTAGTTTGCAACCTGAAGCGGCGGAGCATAATATATTGAGCTGATATTCCATGACATCGTTACTCCGCTCATTGAAATTCCAAAAAAGAAAAAGGTTATGTAGAGCAATATCTCGGGGGAAATAATTTGATTTTCAACACCAAAATATTTTATGGAGAGCATGAGAAGGGGATAAAAGATAAGCGAAAGAAACAGATATCCGCAGAACTTAGTCGGGTTACCCGTTCCGTGAATCCTTCCCATTACGGGTGTAAATAATATTGTCGCAGTATAAAAAACCAATCCCTTCCCTACCGAAATTGGAGCATAATCCAGTTTTAAATTTTCCACTAAGAATATAGGGACCGCAGGACTGGCGATCATAAAAGCCATTCCGTAAAGGAAAAAATTTAATTCAAACCTGAAAAAAGGTTTGTTCTCTTTGAAGATTCTTATGAGATTTCTTACCGGAAGGATTAAAATGTCTTTAATGAGTCCTCCGGATATGATCCCGGTGAATTTATTCTTCCCTTCGTCAAATATTTTTCCCATCCTGATCATCTTCGCCAGATTAATGTAAGCAAGTATATCGAATATTCCCGCAACAGGATAGAAAACTTTGTACAGCTCATAATTCAGATCAAGAAGATACCCTAGGGCAGTTGTTACAATTAACACTACTATGGTATAAACACTCGATGCATATGAATAAAGCACACTTCTTTTTTCGTCCGAGTAGTTATGCTTGAACACTGTATTCCATGATGGTCTGATAAGCGAGTCTGTATAACTCATTGCAGCAATACAAAAGATAAAGAAGTTAGGAGTTTCAAAGAATGGAATTATCAGCAAAAATAACCTGCTGAAAATTGCCATTGCGATGATGGTGCGTGACTGGTTATTCGAGCGGTTAATAATTTCAGCTCCGTAAATGGAAAATAAAAAAGCAGAGCTTGTAAGAAAAATCAGTACTGTTACCTGGAAATCCGAAGCAAGAAGGGATTTTTTAAGTATTACATCCTGAAGCATTAGTATGCCGAAAGACAATCCGTAAAAGACCTGAGAGATAAGATGGAGACGAAACGTCTTCTTTTCCAACTGCAGCATCTCAGGATCAGGATAATTATTTATGTCAGGTTTCTCAGCCGATGTTAAGACCTTTCTCGATTTGAGTATGATGAAGTATTATATTTACTCCGGGAAATTTTTTTGAAATGTGATCTTTAAATTTTTCTGCTGCATAGACCGATCTGTGCTGACCGCCTGTGCATCCGAACGAGATCATAATATCCGTAAAATCTCTTTGTATATAATTCTGAATAGCCAGATCTGTAATATCATTTACATCCTTTAAAAATAATTTCATTTCTTCCTGAGAATCTAAAAACAAAACTACTTCTTTGTCCAGACCTGTCAGCATCTTAAATTCCTCTTTCCTTCCGGGATTGTAAATGAATCTGCAGTCAAAAACAAAACCACCTCCATGACCGGTTTTATCAACGGGAATTCCGGATTTTTTATAACTGAATGAATTTATGTGAACCGTCAAAGGCATGGTTGCAATATAGTTAACTTCGTTCGGAAATTAAGTAACTAATTACAATTAATTACTAATTACTAATTACTAATTACTAATTAACAATGTAAGAAGTGCTGCAAAAATTTATTTTCTTAATTTTATTGCAAATCTCGCAAATACCTGACAGGTTTGTCTGAATCGGTCAACTTAAGTTATTAATTGGTAATTTGTAATTAGTAATTAGTAATTAGTAATTAGTAATTAGTAATTAGTAATTAGTAATTATTCCGGTTCCGGGAGCTCCAATAACTTTATGTTTCCGATTGCATTACCCGCTATACCCTTGATTGAACCATGCATTGCCCCTGTACTTATCAATACTTTTCTTATCTGCTTCTCTCTCGAATTCCAGATCTTTTCCATAGCAATTTTTTCCTTATTAAGATCATTCAGCATTCCATGAAATGCTTCCACTATTGTCTCGACCTGCTGCGCGAATTCATTGCTTGTAACATAATTATACAGCATCTCCATCTTGTCGCCTTTATTCTCCTGAACGGACTTTACGGAGTGAGTCATTACAAGCATTTCCCTGAGAACAAAAGCCAGACTCTTTATCTCCTGAAAATTACATATCCAGACTCCCTGTCTCAAACCGAATCTTTCCATATCACCGGGCATTGACTCCGTTACTATCACAGCAATTTCCGCCTGCTGATTTTTCTGATCATCTTTAAGCTTTTCTATCCACTTGTCATTGAACGCCTGTGTTCTCTTGCTTTCATAAATTATCTTCCCGCATTCCTGCTGCAGGTTATTCCTTACAATCTGAATAGCATCTGCACCTCTTTGTCCTTTTTTGACTTCGGTTATTGTATCAAACGGAAAATTGCTAATCAGAAAATCCTCAATTGCAATCTCCTGAATCTCTCCGTGCATTTGCTGTGACCGCTGCTCGGCTTTCTTCTTTAAATCATCAATTGACTTTTTCTGATCTTCAAGCATTTTTTCATATTCCCTGATCTTAAGTTCATTCTTTTCTTTTTCCAATTTAATCGCCTTCTCACGGATTTCCTTTTCCCGGTCAAGTAATTGCCTTTCCAGATCAAGTTTTAACTGTTCCTCCCGGTCCCGCGCTTCACGCTGCTGATTCAGCATCTCTATTTCTTTTCTCTTCAGCTCATCAATGGATTTCTTCTGGCTTTCAAGCATTTTTTCATATTCGCTTTCAGTCTCACGGAGATGCTTTCTTGCTTTCTCCTCAAATTCTTTTGCCTTCTCCCGCATTTGCTTTTCCATGTCCATTCTCAGCTGGCCGGACTGTTCTATTAATTCTTTCTCTTTCATCATCAGCTCTTCCTCTTTCTTATTCTTTTCTTCTATTAGTTTCCTTTGCCCTTCAAGTTTCTTTTCAAACTCCTGCCTTATTAATTCGCTTTTCTCCTGTTCGCTTCTTTTCGTTTGCTCTGCTGCTTCCTGTGCTTTTTCGTACATTTGTTTTTCCATCTCTATTCTGAGCTGCTCGGCATGCTCTCTTAGTTCGCGCTCCCTGTTAAGAAGTTCATTCTCTCTTTCATTTTTCGCATCAATCAGCTTCTTCTGTTCTTCAATTTTTTTCTCATATTCATTTTTCAGCATATCACTTTTTTCCTGCTCCGTTCTTTTCGTATTCTCTTCGACTTCCTTTGCTTTATCCCTCATTTGTTTTTCCATCTCCGTCCGTAATTTTTCCGCATTCTCCTTTAATTCAATTTCACGGTTAATCAGTTCTGCTTCCTTTTTATTTTTTTCCTCTAAAATTTTTCTCTGCTGTTCAAGTTTTTTTTCGTATTCAAGTTTTAAAGCATCGCTTTTTTCCTGTTCAATTTTTTTGGTTTTCTCTTCAACTTCTTTAGTTTTATCTATGATCCGTTTTTCCAGTTCGATTCTGACCTGCTCGGCGTGCTCTCTGATCTCACGTTCTTTGTTTTTCATCTCAGCTTCTTTTCTGTCACGCTCTGCTATTATCTTTTTCTGATCCTCCAGCTGCTGCTCAAATTCACGCTGTTTAATTTCGCTTTTTTCCTGCTCACGCTTAACTGCCTTTGCTTCAATCTCTCTTGCTTTATCAAGCATTTTTTTCTCTACATCTATTTCAAGTTGATCCTCTTTATCTTTAAGCTGTCGTTCTTTATTTAAAATTTCGACTTCCTTTTTCTTAAGCTGAAGGTTCTCTTTCGTCTTTATTTCACTGTCCTGTTTGATCTTCAGTATTTCAAACTCAAGGTCCTTCTTAGCTTTGAATTCAGCTTCCTCCTTGATCTTCGCACGTTCCTGAATGAGTTTTGTCCTGATAATGTCATCCTGTTCTTCCTTGAGTTTTTTGACTTTAAGAAGTTCGTTTTCTGCAGCTTCTTTTTTCTGATTTACTACAGCAAGCTCTTTTGAAAGTTTCTCGGTATACTCTTTTTTTAACTCTTCTTCCGCCTGATGTTTAAATACTTCATCCACATCAATATCTGCAGCGCAGTTAGGACATTTGATTTTTGTTTTGGTCATTTGCTTAAATATTTATTCAATAACTTACTCACTCCCCTATAAAAATAAAATCCTATAAATAATTTAGTTTATCTCAAAGTCTCAGGTTTATTAGAAACTTGTTTAAAGGCATTAACTTATACCGCCTTTACAACTTCTAAAACTTTCCCAAAAATATGCAAAGTTTAAAATAAATATTCAGATTTACAGTTGGTGTCTTGAATTTTAAATGTAACCGTCATAACGCTTCTATATCCGTGTTAATATTAGTTTGAAACAGCGTTCAGACGGTTACAGCTTTGGAATGAAAGGGAATGCATAAAGTTAATGACTCTTACGCCGTTCTTTCTATTTTGATTTCCTTACCTTCTTATAATTTATCTTTCGCTTTTCATTAAATGCTGAGATACCTTCGCTGACTTCCGGTGAAAGATTGTGAATCGACAACCAGTCGCGCGCGTGACCGATTGTTGTATGCCATGAAAGATCTCTCCAGAAGTTAAGCTGCTGCTTAGCATATCTCAGACACTCCGGAAGCTTATTGAATAGTTTCTCTGCCATCACATTTACAGCGTCGTCAAGAAGTTCGTACGGGACAACCTGATTCACCAGTCCCCACTCGAGAGCTTTTTGAACCGGAATATCTTCGCATAAAAACAGAATTTCTCTTGCTCTCCGATCACCAACAATCAAAGGCAAAAACTGAGTTGCTCCCGCCGCTGCGACACTTCCCCGCGCCGCTCCAACCTGTTTAATGATAATATGATCAGCCGCAATAGCAAGATCACAGCTCATGTTAAGTTCATTGCCGCCGCCGACAACCATCCCATTGAGGCGTGCAATAATAGGTTTCCCGACATTGCGCATGACTTCATGGAGCTGTATGAATTCATACATCCATTTATAGTAGTCATTTGGATTCTTCAGAAAATATTTTTGCTGTTCGTCAAGATCCGCACCTGTTGAGAATGCTCGCTTACCTGCGCCGGTAAGAATTATCACTGCAATATTATCATCCCATGATGAATCTTTGAATGCGAGTGTAAGCTCGTTTATAGTTTCTAAGTTCAGGCAGTTCAGTTTGCTTTCGCGGTTGATGGTGATAACAGATTTATAATCTTCCTTTTTATAGATAATGTTTTTGAATTTCTGATTCTTCGGAAGATAGGATTTGAATTTGTCTGACAAGATATAATTAGTTTAGTTTATAATTTTATTTAAGAAGAAGCATTCGTTTTGTCTGAGAAAAATTACCTGATGATAATTTATAATAATACACTCCGCTTGAAAGTTCACTTCCGTCAAAGTCCACTTCATACGTTCCCGCATTCTGTTTTTCATTAACTAAAGTTGAAACTATTTTCCCAAGTGCATCATAGACTTTCAAAGTTGTAAAACGATCTTCGATTAACGAGTAACGAATAACAGTCACCGGGTTGAACGGGTTTGGGAAATTTTGATGGAGAATATAACTGTCGGGAATTTCGGATGAGATGTTACTTATACCTATACCTTGTGAATATTTTAGAAGTCCATATAAAGCACTATAGTTACTATTGCTGTTGGAATGATTTCCTGCTATATAAACGCTGTTATTTTTATCCAAACCTACAAAAGCTCCTTCATCAAATTCCATAGCACTATTATTATGGAACTGTCTTTCCCACAACACTAAACCTTCTTGATTATATTTAATTGTTATAAAAGGAACAATATTACCTATTAAAGCTAAACCTGTGGTATAAATATCTCCCAATTCATCGATGTTGATTCCAATTCCATTAGAAAAAGATGTTCCGGAATTACTATTGTATTTCGATATCCATTCTTTTGAACCAAAAGAGTTATATTTTATTGTACAAAAATAATTTCTATAAGTAGTAGCTACATAGATATTGTTTTCAGAATCCAGTTTAAATGATATTTTATGAAGATAATATGAAAAGTCTACTCGTCCCGTGCTGTCAGTCATTACATTCCAAATTTCATTGCCGTTATTATCATACTTAACGATAGAAGTATAAAACCCATCACTTCCATAGTTCTGTCCAAGGATGTATATGTTCCCAAAATTATCTTTTGTCATGTCTGAAGGCTGATCTCCTAAACCAGAATTATCAAAAATGGAAATCCATTGCTGCTGACCGGATTGATTATATTTAATGGTACAAAATTCATTTGAATTTGAAGCGCCTAATTTGAATCCACTAACATAAACATTTTGATTATCATCAACAATAATTGATCTTGATCGCTTTCCTTTGCTTAAATCTCCTTCATATCTAGTAACCCAAATAAGATTTCCCATCGAATCATATTTTAATGTACTCCAAAAATATTGCGACCCTCCATAATAATAAGTATAACCAGTTACATAAATATTATTATAATTGTCCAAGGTAATATCTGTCGCAAAATCACGGCCACCCGGACTACTGTGATATTTCTTAATCCAAAGAATTTCTCCGGTGGAATTATATTTAATTGTGCAGTAGTTTTCCGAACTGTCATTATCAGTGCAAATCCCGGTTACATAAACATTTTCATTTTTATCCACTACTAAGGCTTTACCTTCTGCATAACTAAAATTACTTCCTTCATAATTTTGAGCCCATTTTAAATCACCGTTTGGATTAAACTTAACAGTTCCGATAGCTGTCCTTGAATTGGATGAATTCTTTGAAACACTGCCTGTTAAATAGGAATTTCCAGAAGAATCCATAACAAAATCATTCATAAAATTCTTACCCCAACCAGCTCCGTAAGTTCTGAACCACTCGACATTTACCTGAGGAAAACAATCATTGTATAAACCCGGAAGGAGAAATAATACCAGTATAAATATTTGCTTAAACATGATTAGTTAATTCTTTATTTAAGAAGAAGCATTCGTTTTGTCTCAGAAAAATCACCTGCTGATAAATTATAATAATACACACCGCTTGCAAGATCACTGCCATCGAATTCCACTTCATACGTTCCCGTATTTTGTTTTTCATTAACTAAAGTTGAAACTATTTTCCCAAGTGCATCAAAGACTTTCAAAGTTGTAAAACGATTTTCGATTAACGAGTAACGAATAACGGTCACCGGGTTGAACGGGTTTGGATAATTTTGATGGAGAATATAACTGTCGGGAATTTCGGAGGAGATATTTGTAATTCCGACTGATTGAGAATATTTTACGACACAGAATGAGGTTTCAATAAACATGTTATAAGCAATTCCTGCAATATATACATTTCCAGCATGATCAATCCGGTTGAAACAGCCCTCATCTCCAGAATTTGTATATGAATGAAAATTCCTGACCCATTGAAGTACTCCTGCAGAATTATACTTCAATGTCAAAAATCCTCCTCCACCGGGTGGTTTAAAAGCCTCTCCGCTTACGTAAATGTATCCTTTATTATCCAACTCAATTGATCTTCCAATAGCTTCTAAATAAGTTGGCATGCCGATATATTTTGAATTCCATAACATAAATCCGCTTGAATCAAGCTTTATAAGGGAACAGCTTCTATTATAACGAGTTGCAAAATATACATCATTCTCTGAATCTATTCTAAATGACCTTGTTGCATTATAGTAAGGTGATGAACCCTTTCCTGTACTGTCAGTTCTAAAGCTCCAAACAAGATTTCCGTCCTTATCATATTTCAAAACCACTGTATAAAATTCATGAAACCAATTGACCAAACTAAGACCAAGTATATATACATTTCCATTCTGATCTAATTTTATATCACAAGGAATATCTTCTAAATTGTTATTGTTATGAAATGATACCCATTGCTGCTGGCCATTCTGGTTATATTTTATTGTACAAAAATTGTCCGCGACTTCACCTGTTACATAAACATTATTAAAATTATCTACAGCCAGTGAAACAGCAAGTTTGCCGGGGTATAAACTATCGTTATATACAGCAACCCAAATTTGATTTCCTGAAGAATCATATTTTATGGTATTAATGGAATTCGGGGAAGAAAAGTATGTAGACCCGGTAACGTAAACATTTCCATCATTGTCGAGACAAATGTCAGAAGCAAAGTCTCTTGAACCTTGAAAAACCTGATACTTTCTTACCCATATTATATTTCCCTCTGAATTATACTTAATTGTACAATAATTATCGGAACTATCTAAGTCTTGAGTTGCTCCTGTAACGTAGACATTGCCAATTTTATCAACAGTAATTGCCTCTGCTTTGTCTAATCTTCTTGAACTTCCCTGATACAAATTTGCCCATTGCAAGACTCCACTTGAATTATACTTAACAGTTCCAATTGCATTTACAGATTCCCAGGAATTTCGAGATACATCTCCTACCAAATAAGAATTACCAACAGAGTCAATTGTAAAATCATTTGTTAAATTAGGAGTAAATCCTCCGCTATATGTCCGAAACCATTCTTCAATTACCTGCGGAAAACAATTATTGTATGGACCCGGAAGGAGGAATAATACCAGTATAAATATTTGCTTAAACATGATTAGTTTATTTGATTTATGTGGTATTAACGTTATTGTGAGGGCATACAAAAGTAAGAGTGCTAATAATTTCTTACAAGTCAATATTGAGTTTTAAGAGTGCTAATAATTTCTTACAAGTCAATATTGAGTTTGAGGATAAGCGCTCAATATTGTTTGACCACATAGGAACATAGTTCACATAGTAATAATTTATCAATAGAGATTTCTTAAAAACCAACTAAACATGTCATTCACACGAGCATCCGGCGGGAATCCAATTAACAAAATGTAATTCAAGTTCAAGCCTTTGTGATTGGATTTCCGCTAAGAGCATGCGGGGATGACAGTATGGGTTTTTCAGAATTTTCTCATAGATAATTCTATGTTTCTATGTACCTATGTGGTTATAAATAATACGGATGTACAACGCAATCTCTCTTTATCCAAAAATTTTTCCTCTTATGAATAATTACTTGACTTAATACAGACTTTTATATAATTTCATCAAAACAAAATTCAGGTATTTTATAAAATTACACAAGGAGATAATTATGAATGATTTTGAAAGTCTGGATTTTCTCGGAGAAGAGGATGCTAATAACAGCGAAAGAAAGAATAAAAAGAGTGAAGAACTTGAGAAGATATTAAAGCTAGAAGAAGAAGCGAAAAAGAGCTTTGACCCGGAAAATTTAGAACAGATAATCAATTTTTATTTTGATAACAGTGAATATGAAAAAGCGCTTAGTTATGTGAATGTATTTCTTGATATCTATCCCTATTCTACTGAAGCCTGGCACAAAAAGGCATTGATTCTTGATAGTCTCGGAAAATTCGATGAAGCAATAGAGTATTTTGATAAAGCAATTCTCTTAGATCCTACCGACACCGAAATTTTTATCAATAAAGGCATTACATTAGATAATCTGGATAAATTTGAGCCGGCACTTGACTGCTTCCGGAAAGCAATTGAAATGGAACCGGAAAATATTGACGCGATCTTTAATATGGGACTTACTTTTGAAAAGATGGAAAAGTTCGTCGAAGCTGCTGAATGTTTTGAAAATGTTCTGAAGATCGAAAAGGAACATAAGGATGCTTACTACGAACTCGGATATTGTTTTGATTTTCTTGACAAGATGAAAGAATCAGTTATAGCGTATGACCAGCACCTCAAATATTCTCCGATGAACTATACTGCATGGTATAACAGAGGAATCGTCCTCAACAGAATGGGAAGATATCTGAAAGCAATCGAAAGCTATGAAATGTGTCTTGCATTGAGAAGTAATTTTTCTTCTGCGTGGTACAACTGCGGAAATGCTTATGCTTCAATAGGAAGATTGTATAAAGCAATTGAATATTATCAGAAAGCATTAGATCTAAAAAAATCAGATTCGTTCACACTGCACAATATGGGAAATGCTTATGAAGAGCTGTCTGAATATGATACCGCTATCAGCTATTTCACTGATGCCATTCAGATTGACCCTCAGAATTATGAGTCATACTACGGAAGAGGCAACTGTTATTTCAATCTTAGTAAATACGAAAAAGCTCTGGAAGACTTTAATTCGGCGCTTATACTTTGCAAAGACTATTCAGAGATCTGGTATCTGAAAGCTGATTCAGAGCATGCGTTGGGCAGGATTGAGGATTCTATTAAGAGCTATGAAATGGTGGTAAAGCTTGAAGCATCCAATTATGACGCGTGGTATGATTACGGCTGTGCTTTGCTTGATGCAAAACTTTTTGATCACTCGTTAAAAGCATTTGATAAAGTTATTAAATATCACCCTTACTGGTCGGAGCCCTATTACGAAAAAGCAAAGATACACTTCTTAAAGGAAGAAATTGAATCCGGAATCGATATGCTCGAAAAAGCTTTTGAGCTAAGCCCGGAGGACAGGTTCGAATATGATTTCAAGAAAGACTGGAAGAAGATTCTTAACTTTCTCATTAAAAGGTAGATTCATTTTTTAATATTTGGGATATGGGATATCGAATTTGGAATTTATTGATGTTATTTTTTAAACTCCCCTAATATTCTTGCTAACTACTAACTATTAACTGTACGCCAGTTTACCTGCCAGCATTACAGCCTGTTTTGTACTTTCCGGATTTGCAACACCAAGCCCTGCTATATCAAATGCTGTCCCGTGATCAGGCGATGTCCTTATGATATCTAATCCCGCAGTAAAATTAACTCCCCTGTCAAATGAAATCATCTTAAAAGGAATAAGACCCTGGTCGTGATACATTGCTATTGTAATATCAAATTTTTTGTAAGTTTTATTTGCAAAGAAAGCATCCGAAGGAAACGGTCCCCTTAAATTAAATCCGATTGAATTCATTTCTTCGATCACTGGAGAAATAACAATCAGCTCTTCACTTCCTATCAGACCGCCGTCACCTGCGTGTGGATTCAAAGAAAGTACTGCGATCTTTGGATTTTTAATTTTAAAATCCTTCACAAGTGAATTATTTACCGTGACAATTTTTTTAAACAAAAGATTTTTGTTTAAAACTTTACTGACTTTTGAAACCGGGATATGACCTGTAACCGGGGAAACTGAAAATTCACCCGAATATAAGATCATTGCAGTATCTCCTGAAGAAGCAAGTTGGGTAAGCATTTCCGTATGCCCCGGATAATCATAACCACCGAGATTGAATGACTCTTTTGAAATCGGCATAGTGATCATCCCGCTAAATTCTTTCTTTTTGCAAAGATGGATTGCAGCTTTGATTGTGTCACCTGAGAATTTACCCGCTTTCCGGTCAATCTTTCCGGGATTTAATTTGAAATTTTTTGGCAGAGGAATCTCTATAATTCTGCCGGGGGAAATTGCTTCAATTTCTAATATACCTGAATAATAATCAAATATTTTTCTTGATCCACAAATATACAGATCAAAATCATCTACTAAGGACTTATTATTAATAATCTTAAGGATTATTTCAGGACCTATTCCGTTAGGATCACCGGTAGTAAAAAGCAGACGTGGTTTATTTTTTATATTGTCCAGAATACTCTTATTATTCATTATTTAAATTCACATATTCATTATTCATGATTCATTGCGCATTGCTCATTGCTCATTATTCATTGTTCATTGCTCATTCATCCTTGACTTCAGTTACCTCCGCATCTGCCCAGAGCCCTTCAAGGTTATAAAACCTTCGGGTATCTTCAAGAAAAATATGAGCCACTACATCTACAAAATCCAGCAGCACCCAGTTAAGATTATTCAGACCTTCCTTTCTCCAGGCGTCCTCCTCTAATTTCTTAGTCTCGGTTCTTACAAAATCAGCAATAGCTTTTACCTGTGTGTCAGAAGAAGCTGAGCAGATTACAAAATAATCCGTTACATTGGTGAGGTTTTTTAAATCCATTATAATTATATGCAATCCCTTCTTTTGAAGCATTAAATCCGCAATTTTGAAAGCAAGAGTTTTAGAATCCATAAATTATTTCTTTTTGTCCTTGTATGGTTTTAGTTCATTGAAGTCTTTCCCGATCACGACAGTTACATCAAGAAAAAGACTATTGTTTAACTGCTGAATTATATTTTTAGCATTCACTCCGAGTACTGATGCAACTTTCCGGGCTTTCGCATTATCCCCGGACCTGTCAATTATCAGCGTTCTCTCTACATCTTTTGATTTATAGTTTCCCATCTCGACAACATCAATGCCGTTCTTTCTTAAATATTCAGTGAACTTTGTTGCAGCTCCGTTTTCATTTGTCCCGTTCTGAACATCCAGCTGAATGGTAAGATTCGGCTGGTTTGTAATCGATTTGCCCGTGTCGGTAATTTCATTTACATTCCTGTCCGACTTCAGGGAATTATTAATCAGAGAAAAACCAAAGTAGGCAACCAGTATCAGAAAAATTATTATTACTCCGTTTAAAATGTAATTGAGTAAATTGTTCTTCAAATTAAACTATGTCTGATTTTTATTAATGACTGCATTAAAATAAAAAACCGAAAGCAAAATTATACTTTCGGTTTTGACTTATAAATATTTAAATCAAAAATTTATCTCCAGAAATTATTATTTCTCGCATTGGAATAAAACGGATTGTAATAATTGTAATAATTATTAAAATAATCACTTTCATCAAGCTGTCTGAATTCAAAATTGATAAATGAATTATCAGATATTTTGTAATTCAAAGAAGCTCTCGAAAGAAACACTCCCGACAGATTATTCTGTAAAGCAGTGGAAGCTGACGGACCCAGATTTGAAGATGCAAACGGAGAATACTGAACTTTTACATCGGCACTGATATTGAATCTGTCTGTAACCATGTAATTCATTGAATTAATATATGAGGTGAGTGAAACGTTACCGTAACCTGAATTTACCATTGAAACATTAAAAGAATGGTTCATAGTAAAATTCTTCGGGTTGATGAAACCTAATATCAGATTGTTTGAACCTTTATTGTATGAGGAAGGACCTTTATCGTCATAACCCTTGTATTGTGCAAATGAAAAATTAGAAGTAAACACTAATGCAAATATAAATACGATTATTCTTTTCATGACAGTATTGTATTAAAATTTATGTAAAATTCCCTTTTCTGACGGGAAATGTCAATGATAAATATAGTGCAATTTGTTAATGAATTTTAAGGGAAATTAATAAAAAATTATTTTCACCCTGTCAGCTTCCTGATGTTTTCAATCAGCTTTTCAGCGACGACACCATCTTCCGGTGATACCATTTCCTTATATTCGGAAAGTACTTTCAGCGCGGATTCAAAATTTCTGGTCATTGCATAAACAAGTCCCAGATTAAAACGTGTGTCCGGAAAATCGGGATTAAGTTCACTCGCAAATTCATAGTGTGTTTTTGCCAAAGGCAGATTACCGAGTTCGGAATAAAGATTTGCCAGATTATAATGTGACTCGAAATGCCTGGGCTCGCTTTTAAGTGATTTTGTAAATGAATCAATCGCCTTTACAGTATTGCCGGACTCATATTCAAGAATGCCGAGATTGCAGAAGGCATCTGCCTCGCAGTCACTTGAATTCACAGCATTCAAATACGCATCTTTAGCTTTCGGATCGCCTTTTTCATCAAGCATAAGCGCCTCTTCAAAAGGGCTCAGACTTGAAGGCATTATAATAATATTCGTAGCATGCGATTTCTCTGAAAAAAGATCGAGCTGATCGGTATGTTTCAGAGTAACTTTTGGCTTTTTGCTTACTCGCTTAAGACCTGACTGCGGTTTTGGTATTGTGAATTCTAAAATATTTGCCATTTCTTCTAATTACTAATTACTAATTACTAATTACTAATTACTAATTACTAATTACTAATTTCTAATTATTAATTTCTAATTTCTAAATTTCTAATTACTAATTACTAAATTACTAATTAGGGTTTTTGATGTTTGATTTAGTTGTTTTTTGTATGCTGGTGATAATTTTTAATATTTCTTCACAATCATTATTTATTGAAGTAAACATTTTATCATCAATGAAATTTGTTTCCTTCAAAAGTCTGAGCCAATAATTTGTTTCACGTGATTCTTTATACGCAATCGAAATCTTATTAACAAAGTCCTTTTTAGATTGACCTCCAATTGCCTCTTCAACATTTGCACCAATTGATGTTCCACACCGGAGAATTTGCTTTGACAATACAAACTCCTTTCTTACATCAATTAAATACTTGTAACAATTTATGATTCTAATTGAAAACTTAAAGGTCTTTTCCTTAATAATATTCTCTTTCATCATCATCCTTTCGTTTTATTTTAAAGATCTCATAATGAACAGCAATTAGTAATTAGTAATTAGTAATTAGCAATTAGTAATTAGTAATTAGTAATTAGTAATTAGCAATTAGTAATTACTTTTCGATCTCCATTTTAAGCAGCGCGGACGCAAGAGTCTTTCCCTGGGCATCGAGCTTTAGAGAGACGGTTCCCCCGCCGCCAAGAGTATTGTTTAAAATAAAATTCAAAGCATT
>CAYNTN010000025.1:0-42326 GCA_964399995.1 uncultured Ignavibacteriaceae bacterium | reverse complement strand
ATATGAGATATGAGATATGAGATATGAGATATGAGATATGAGATATGAGATATAAGATATGAGAGAATGAATTGTAATTAATACTAAAGTTTCCTCTGACGTTTGACCTCTGACGACTGAGGTTTCACGATTCACGTTCTCCTTACTTCAAAAAAACTCCTCAAAATATCCTTACACTTTTCATCCAATACTCCTCCAAGTACATTGGTCTTATGATTAAGGGATTTATTATTTGTAATATTCAACACACTTCCGCACGCACCGCTCTTTGTGTCGTATGTGCCGAAAAATAGATTTTCAATTTTTGATAAAACTATTGCTCCGGCGCACATTGAACAAGGTTCCAGAGTTACATACATCGAACATCCCACAAGCTGCTTCGAATGCAAATATTCCGCAGCCGAAGTAATTGCCAGAATTTCAGCATGAGCAGTCGGATCTTTCAGCGACTCAACCTGATTATGAGCCTTGGCTATGATAGTGTTTTGAAATACTATCACACAGCCAACCGGGATCTCACCTTTGTCAAATGCCTTTTCCGCTTCCTTATAAGCGTAGTTCATGTAAATTTCATTTTGTGTCATAATTCTATAGGGGTATAACAGTCTGACCGCTAAATCTACCGTCAGAACTTCAATCCTTTTTTAGCGGGCGGTCTGACGGTTGTATTCGATTCATCAGTTGCCTGAAATTAAAAAATCTGTATCCGGATTTTTTAAGCCTGTAAATTTCTTTATCATAGGCTTCGAATTCTTCGGGGTTTAAATTAATATCATAAATTAAAAATTTTTTCCCTTCTTTGGTTTTTGAAACTATATCATCAAACAAGCCGGTTACTTTATTCCCTGAATTTCGGAAACTGGAAAATACTGAATCCGGGTAGACAGCAAGATTATTTTTTGAAAACTCTTCCTTAATATTTTTATAAAAATCATTATCGCTGCTTTTATTTATCAGAATTACTCCGCTTGCGTGAGGGAAATTTATACCTATCGACCTGATTTTAGATTTCCAGAATGATTCCTTCATATCAATTTTAAAATCCGCTTCTATGTCATCTTCATTACCTATGGAAAATTTCAGAAGAAAGTCTTTCTTTAACTCAATTATTTTAGACTGATAATCAGCTTTATCATTTCTCAAAGGAAGGAACACCGAATAATCCTGTGTTGAATTTAATATTTTCTCCGCATCGTTTAAGCTGTATTCATCAAGACTGTCAAGCACCGGACACACATCTGCCAAAATTCTCTTAAGAGAGTCAGAATAAAAAAACTTTAGTATTCCGGCAGTCTTTCCAAGGCTGTCTGAGTTTGATAAAATATTCATTTCAATATTCTTTGTCTTCGGATCTTCGATAACTTTATTTCTAAAATTAACAGTTCTTAAATAATCCGTAATTTCATAATTAAGATCTATGGTCAGCAAGTCAGGCGGAATCTTGATGTCTTTCGACACAAGCAATTGTCCTTTCGCATGATTTGTATCTTTTCCTTTGAAACTTATTTCTTTTATCCATTCCTGCTTAATCCCGAATGAATAAAGAATTGAATCTATGTCATGCTGCAATTTGTCCTTTGTAACTGGAATGTATGTCCGGTCTGTGTACTGACTGCTTGTAGTCCCATCATCACCGGAAGAGATAAAAAAATAAAACAGTATAATTGTCAGAACGATCAGTCCTGCAATTACAATTATTTTTACTTTCCCCATGCTTACCATTTAAACTTCGGCATTTTGAATTTCTTCCGAAACATAAAATATTATTTCTTCAGCATTGCTGATGTCTTTTTGGTTTAAAACTTTCATTACATCATCAACATACTTTTCCTTTCTCATGCCAACAAGTACGCAATTAACTCCTTTTACTGAATTCAGAAGCAGGATTGATTTTTCAGATAAAGTTAAATTATGAAAATTTTTATCGAGCTTCTTATCAATAAACGTATTCAAATAAGCGCTTCTTTTCACGGCACGCAGTTTGTAATAGTTTGATACATAGTGAAGCAGCTTATAACATTCTTTAATATATCTTGTAAAAAAATCCTTAACGCTCGAATCAGAAACTTTCTCGTCAAAAAATTTTACAAGAAAGTTTATCTTTGGAATAAAGAGTTGCGTGATCACATCATTATAATGCTCAATGCTACCGAAAAACTTCCAGTTTTCTTCAATGAGCTTACCGAATTCCAGATGCTTTTTTAATTTCTTTAGTTCTTCATTGCTCAGATTCTCTTCCGGGATTTTCTCATTCATCAAATCATCTTCCATAAGGGAAACCAGCTTTATTTGTTTGAAAAAATCTTTCTCCTGAAAAGCTTCCGCTTTAAATTCAGAAAGACGTATCAGACCTTTGGCGGCAATCGCATTCAATGGCCTGTTGACTAAAACTTTGAGTCTGGCTTTCTCTGCGAGTTCAAGGATAGTTTCTGTATTATTAATCTGGTTTTTAATTTTAATTGCGCCGGCTTCGGCTAAGTTAAACGGAAACTGAATAACGTTAAAATGATTGTCTTCTTTAATTGAATTTGCCGTGTCGAGAATCTTTTCGAGGGAAGTAAATTCATAATCATCTGAATATGTAACAAAAGTATTTGATGAAATACCGTATGAGTTTATTACACCTTCATCAACTTTAGATTCAAGAAATACAAACGCTTTCCGGATTCTTTCATAATAATTTTCCCTTGCAATGCTGATCTGCAAATCATTACTCTTTTCCATGCTGAGATAATATTCGGGATTATGAAGAAGATAGACATCTATGTAATCTGTTTTTAACCTGTCCAGTTGTCTGCTTATCTGGTCTTCAAGAAAATCAGGGCTGATGCAGTGCCAGAGCCTGTCCTGAATTTCAACAACATCTTCAAAAAGCTTACCTTCTTCCTTAAGCTTTAGAGCCATGCCATAATTCTGCCCCTGAATGTAACCTGCTTTTGTGACAATGGTAATATCTTTGCGTGAAATCTTTTTTTCAAAAATCAGATCACTTATTACTCTTCCGGCAAGTAATTCACTGCCTCCGTCGGAATAATTTGATGACGTGTCAATAAGAGTGATTCCCTCTGTCAGAGCTTTGCTCAGAGCATTGTAGTGTTCATCAATTTTATCGTCAACTCTGTAACATCCGAAACCGATGTTAGAAAAGTTCATTAATTTTTTTGAAAGTAAATTACAGATATTAAACTCAGAGATAAAGTTAAAAGTTAAAAGTTGAAAGTTAAAAGTTAAAAGTTGAAAGTTGAAAGTTGAAAGTTGAAAGAAAACATATCATAAAAAAAAAGATTTTGACAATTTTTAAAAACTTAACTTTAAATTGAATATTAAAACCAGTTAATTTATTTTAATAAAAATTTAAAAAATGCCTGAAAATCCAAAAGAAGTAAATATATTTGAATTTGATAAACTCTGGGATTACAATAATCCTGCAGAAACAGAGAAAAAGTTCAGAGAAATACTGACTAAAGTAAAAAATTCCGGAGATCAGTCTGCATATCTGCAGCTTCTTACACAGCTTGCAAGAACTCAGGGTCTTCAAATGAAATTTGCTGAAGCTCATAAGATCCTTGATGAGGTTGAGCCTATGCTGAAAGATGATCTTGCTGTTGCTAAGATACGCTACCTGCTTGAAAGAGGAAGAACCTTCCGTTCTTCGAAGCAGGTTGAAAAATCCCGTGATTTATTTTTGAAGGCATATGAACTTGCTTTAAAAAATAACGAGGATGATTATGCCATTGATGCAGCGCACATGCTCGGAATAATTGAACCTTACAAGGAAGCTCAGGAATGGAATGAACTTGCGATGAAACTTGCTGAAAAATCAAAAGATGAAAAAGCAAGAGGATGGCTGGGTTCACTTTATAATAATACGGGATGGAATTATCATGACAATAAAGAGTATGATAAAGCCATGGAGTTGTTCAAGAAAAATGTTGAATATCATACACAGAAAAAATCAGTTCAGCAGCTGATGATTGCCAAATGGTGTGTCGGCAGGACCCTTCGCTCTCTCGGTAAAACTGATGAGGCAATAGATGCTCAGCTTGCTCTTATGAAAGAGCTTGAGGAAAGAAAGCTTGAGCAGGACGGGTATGTTTTTGAAGAACTCGGAGAATTATATCTCATTAAAAATCAAAATAACGAAGCTAAAAAATATTTCGCACAGGCTTATGATCTGCTTTCCAAAGATATATGGCTCTCGGAAAATGAAAAGGACAGGCTTGATCGGTTGAAGAAGCTCGGAGGTTTGTGATTGATTGCATTTGGACATATTGAAATTTTTGTAGAGGACACCCTGAAGGCAAAAGAATTTTACGAGAAAGTACTTGGATTTGAGATAGTAGAAATACAGCATGATAAGTTTGTGTGGCTAAAGCTTGGAGAAAACTCATTTCTATTAAGACCGGGAAAGAATGAAATTCACCCGGAGGAATATAAAAATTCAAAATCGGGGTTTGTACTGTACACGGATGATCTGAAAAAGACAAAGGAAGTATTGATTGAGCGCGGACTTGAATTCAAGGGCACTGACGGATCTGATGAATGCCTTACATTTACAGATCTGGACGGTAACTGGTTTCAATTAGTCAATCCCAATCACGTCTGAAACAATATTTTTAATTTAAAAAATAAAAATGTCATGAGCACAACATTAACGCCTGAGGAAAAAACTAAAATTGAAATTGAGCTGAAGGAAATTGAAAAGCAAATCGAAACGATCCGGAAGAAGAAAATCGAGTTAAACTCAAAGTTAGCTGATATGGAAGTGAAAGATTATACTTTAAAAGACAGGAATGGTAAGGATGTCAGGCTTTCAGAAATGTTCGGTGATAAGAAAAATCTGATCCTTATTCACAATATGGGTAAGGGCTGTCCTTACTGTACGATGTGGGCTGACGGATTCAAGGACACTTATAAAGAGATTGAGAAGAAAGCTCCGTTTGTTCTTGTTTGTCCTGATACACCGGAAGTCCATAAAAAATTTGCCGAATCACGGGGCTGGAATTATCCGACCTACTCTGCTGCAGGAACGGATTTTATTTTTGACATGGGATATGATTTTATAAAAGACGGAAAGCATAATTACTGGCCCGGCGTATCAGTGTTTGAAAAAAGCGAAGACGGAAAAATCAGAAGAGTTGCAAAAGATTTTTTCGGTCCGGGAGATTTTTACTGCAACATCTGGCATTTTCTCGACCTGCTGCCGGGTGAAAACATAACAATAGATTCATAGTGAAATGGATTTGAATCATCTTCACCTTCATACGATAGATACTGAAGCTTCAAGAAGATTTTATGAAAAATATTTCGGCTTTAAAGAAAATGTTTGGCATGGTAAGATTTTATTTTTAAGAAATGAAAAAGGGTTTGATCTTGCGCTATGTCCCGATGAAAAGGAATGGGAGTTACCCGGTTGGTTTCATTTCGGATTCAGATTGAATTCTCCGGGTGATGTTAAATTACTTTTTGAAAAAATTAAAGACGGCGGTGAAGTAATTGATACTGAACTTGAAGAGTATGATGACTTTGTATTCTTCAGATGCCTGGATCCGGATAAAAATAAAATTGAAATTTACTGGGAATAAAAAATTAGCATGACAAATATTTTATCAAAACAGTTTTATCGTCAGTATGAAATGATGGTTGAGTGGGTGAACGGAACAATTGATCCGCTTTCTGATGATGAATTTAAAATGGAGCTCTCTCCCGGAAAAAATCACGGAGTATGGCTGCTCGGACATCTTGTTACCAGTGATGACGATTTTTCAATGTTCATGGGTAAAGGAGAGCAATTATTTCCTCAGTATTATGAAATGTTCGGACAGGGAAGTAAACTGCTTCCGGCTGAAAGTTATCCCCAAATATCTGAACTAAAAAATGCCTGGACTGAAGTCTGTAATAAGAATAGAAAAATTTATTCAGAGCTGATTGACGAAAAACTACAACAGCCGCATGCGTTGGTGAAAGATATTGAAAAAGATTATTTTAAAACTAAGGAAAGAGTAATAATGGCATGGCATCTTCATCAGCTGTATCATGCCGGTCAGCTGGGAATAATAATTTCCAAAGCCGGAAAAAGTAAATATTAATGAAAAAAATTTTTTAACTCCCCGACACTTGCCTGAATCAAATTTCATTTCCAACTGGAAAAAATTATTTAAAAACAGATCGAAAAGAATTGAGTTTCTGATCACGGTCATTCTGCTTGTGATCACAGTTTATTCATTCAGCAGATATCTGAAATATAACGAAACAAGACCCGGGGCAGTAATTGATGATCCGGTACTTGTTTATTTTAATGCAGTTAATCTGAACTCGCTTCTATTCATCACAATATATTCTTCACTTCTGCTCGGACTTGTTGCATTCAGTTTCAATCCTCAGCAGCTTATCACTGCTTTTCAGACTTATACATTGCTGGTGTTGTTCCGAATGTTGGCAATGTGGCTGATACCCCTAGATCCGCCTGTAGGGTGCATAGATCTTCAGGATCCGGTCGTTTTTATGTGGGGGACGGGGGAAAAAATAGTTAAGGATTTATTTTTTTCCGGACATACTTCGACTGCATTTATGCTTTTTCAGGTTGCGAAGAATAAATTTCTGAAGATATATTTTTTACTGGCAACAATAATAGTAGGAACTTCAGTAATCCTTCAGAAAGCTCACTATACCATTGATGTATATGCCGGGTTAATTTTTTCTTATGCTTCATTTCAGATAATTAAAGCTCTTCACAAAAAATTTTATAAAGTACAAAATGGAAAAAGTTAAATTTTCTTCCGGAGTTATATGGGAAGATATTGTAGGTTACAGCCGAGCAATCCGAATTGACAACAGAATACTGATTTCCGGAACTACAGCAATAGAGGACGGAAAAATTACCGGTGAGGGTGATGCATATCTTCAGACTAAGGTTATACTTCGCAAGATTGAAAGCATACTTAACGAAGCAGGTGCAGTACTTGATGATGTAGTCAGGACAAGAATTTATGTAACAGATATTTCTAAATGGGAAGATGTGGGTAAAGCACACGGAGAGTTTTTTAAAGAAATAAAACCGGTAACTTCGATGGTAGAAGTGAAAGCCTTGATTGATCCGAAGATGATGGTGGAGATTGAAGCCGAAGCGGTTATTTAAGTTACAAGTTGCAAGTTACAAGTTACAAATTACATCAAGTTACAAGTTAATTATAAATTTTTAACTACTTGTAATTTGTAATTTTTAACTGTAACTAACTTTAAACTTTTCATTAACTATATTAAATTAAATATAGAAATTAATTTTAAAGAAGGAGAAAAATAATATGTTACAATCGTTTAATTTTAAAAACTGGATAGAAGAAAACCGTCATTTACTGAAACCTCCTGTGGGAAACAAGTGCATGGTCAACGGTGATTTAATTGTAATGGTAGTCGGGGGACCGAATGCCCGTAAGGATTATCATTATGAAGACGGAGCCGAATTTTTTTATCAGATTGAAGGCGATATAACAGTAAAGGTTATCGAAGACGGAAAACCAAAGGATATACATATAAAGGAAGGTGAAGTATTTTATCTGCCTCCAAATATTCCCCATTCGCCGCAGCGTCCTGCAAATACAGTCGGACTTGTGATCGAAAGAAAACGTGATGATAAGGAATTTGATGGCTTCCAGTGGTACTGCGAAAAATGCGGCAACAAGCTTTATGAAGAGTTTGTAAAGCTGACTGATATCGTAGCTCAGCTTCCACCGATTTTTGAAAAATACTGGAATGATGAAAGTAAGAGGACTTGTAAAAAATGCGGAACGGTAATGCTTCCTCCTAATAAATAGTTACAAGTTACAAGTTACAAGTTACAAGTTACAAGTTACAAGTTACAAGTTATAAGTTATAAGTTATAAGTTATAAGTTGTAAGTTACAAATTACAAGTTACAAGTTACAAGTATTTATGAATATTCATTAATGTTTAATTTATCAGGAGATTATTAATATGAAAAGTGAAAGTATAATACAAATGAAAAGTTATCGCTTTTCAATACGAATAGTTAGGCTGTATAAGTATTTAATAAGGGAATACAAAGAGTATTCTATAGCTAAGCAATTACTTCGATGCGGAACTTCGATAGGTGCAAATGTTGAGGAAGCATCAGGTGGACAATCCAAGAAAGATTTTTTATCTAAATTATCCATCGCTTACAAAGAGGCTAGGGAAACAAGATATTGGTTGAGGATTCTAAAAGACACTGATTATCTAGATAACAAAATGTTTAGATCGATATTCAATGATTGTGAAGAGATTTTAAGAATATTAAGCAAGATTCAAACAACACTGAAGACAAATCTGGAAAAAACCACAAATACTTAATCATAACTACTTGTAACTTGTAACTTGTAATTTGTAACTTGTAACTGAAACATGAAGATTGACATTCACACACATATTTTACCCGAAAACTGGCCCGACCTGAAAGAGAAGTACGGCTACGGCGGATTTGTAAATCTTGATCACTACAAACCCTGCTGCGCGAAGATGATGATCGACGGAAAGTTTTTCCGTGAGATCCAGGACAACTGCTGGGATCCGAAAGTCAGAATGAAAGACTGTGATCATGCGAATGTTGATATACAGGTATTGTCAACAGTTCCCGTTATGTTTAGCTACTGGGCAAAACCAAAGGATACATTAGACCTTTCTAAGTTTCTCAATGATCATATTGCTTCGGTAGTAAATGACTATCCAAACCGATTTATCGGTTTTGGGACGATACCGATGCAGTCGCCGGAACTGGCTGTTAAGGAAATGGAAAGAAGTATCAAAGACTTAAAACTTTCCGGCATCGAAATCGGATCACACATCAATGACTGGAATCTCGACAATGAAAATTTATTTCCAATTTATGAAGCGGCAGAAGAATTAGGTGCGGCAATATTCGTTCACCCCTGGGACATGATGGGAAAAGAGAAGATGCCGAAATATTGGCTGCCGTGGCTTGTCGGAATGCCGGCTGAAACTTCGCTTGCGATCTGCTCAATGATCTTCGGCGGAGTGTTTGAAAGGTTCAAGAAACTCAGAGTCTGCTTTTCTCACGGCGGCGGCTCATTTCCTTTTACAATCGGAAGAATTGAACATGGATTTAATGTTCGTCCTGATCTGGTTGCTGTTGATAATAAAGTTAACCCGCGTGAATATCTCGGAAAATTTTATCTCGATTCACTTGTTCATGATGAAATGGCTTTGAAATATCTGGTAGATCTTGTAGGAGATGAAAAAATTGTGCTCGGTTCTGACTATCCCTTTCCGCTTGGTGAGCATCATCCGGGAAAGCTGATAGAAACAATGAATGGAATTAACAAGCAGACAAAAGAAAAGCTTCTCTGGAAAAATGCTACGGAGTTTCTTGGTTTAAAAAACTTAAAGCAGACAAATTTAAAAACAACCAATTAAATATCTTATCTTACTTCTTCTCCCAGGGATTTCTCGCCCATACTGTCACCTCCGGAATCATTCCCCTGTCATCCATTTCAAGCATAGCTTTAATAGTGTGAGCTATCTCATCACTCGTAAGTTTATTTGCAACTTCATCGCGTTCTTTTCTTCCTTCATTTCCAAATGCCGTTGTCACCTCACTTGGATTAACCTGCATTACACGTATATTGAACGGACGCAATTCAGCCTGCCAGCATTCTGTCATGCTTCGTAATGCAAACTTAGATGAAGAGTAAATTGTGCCGCGTGCAAATCCTTTGAGTGAAGCAGTTGATGCAATGTTAATTATGTTCCCGCCGGAGTTCTGCTTTTTAAAAATCTTGGCGGCTTCTCTTGCCATAAGTGCAGCTCCGAATACATTGACAGAATATACTTTCATGAAGGCATCAAGTGTAACTTCTTCAAGCGTTGGGAATTCACCAATGCCCGCATTGTTTATAAGACAGTCAAGCGAACCGAACTTGTCAAGGAACAGTTTATAAGTTAATTCTATATCACTTTCTTTCGAAACATCTGTATGAATTGCCAGCGCATTGATTTCCTTTGCAACGCGCTCAAGCTTTTCTTTATCTCTTCCGGTTATACCGACATTAGCACCATTATCAGCAAGAAGTTTTGCAGCCGCTTTTCCTATCCCGGAATTTCCTCCGGTAATTAAAATTTTTGAATCTTTGATTTTCATGTCTAAAAGTTAAAAGTTAAAAGTTAAAAGTTAAAAGTTAAAAGTTAAAAGTTGAAAGTTAAAAGTTGAAAGTTGGAACTACCAATTACTTAACACAAATATCTCATAGTTCATAACTCATAGCTCATAACTCTATTTAATGTATCTGAAATCATGTCCCGCCTTCAGTTGTATCAAAAACTCATACATCAGCTTAATTACATTATCAACATCATTCTTATCTACAGCTTCCACCGTCGTGTGCATATATTTCAAAGGCAGTGAGATCAAAGCGGAAGCAACTCCTTCAGCTGAAAATGCAAAAGCTTCAGTATCCGTACCCGAATGGCTCGATGATGCTTCCCACTGAAACGGGATCTTCTTTTTCTTTGCAACACCGGTCAGCATTTCAAGCAGGTTATTCTGAACATCAGGTCCGACAGTCAGTGTTGGTCCTTTACCACAGGCAATGTCACCGAGCTTTTCCTTTTTATATAAAGGAGACTGAGTGTCATGTGTAACATCAGTCACAATTGCTACATCAGGCCTCAACCTTCTTGAGATCATCTCGGCACCGCGTAGTCCGATCTCTTCCTGCACTGAGTTTACTATATACAAACCAAAGCCGAGTTTATTTTTCTTTTCTTTTAACATACGTGCAACTTCAGCGATCATGAATCCTCCCATGCGGTTATCTAATGCTCTGCCAACATAGTATCGGTTGTTGAGTGTCATCAATTCATCATAGTATGTAACTACACATCCTACATGAACACCTAAAGCCTCCACTTCTTTTTTATTCTTGCATCCGCAGTCAAGTATAATGTTATCTATTGCCGGCTGGTCTTCTTCTTTCTTTCCTCTGACGTGAATTGCAGGCCAGCCGAATATTGCTTTTACAAAACCTTTCTTAGTATGAATATTTACTCTCTTTGAAGGAGCTATCTGATGGTCTGAGCCTCCGTTTCTGATTACATAAATATATCCTTCATCATTGATGTAATTTACATACCATGATATTTCATCCGCGTGTGCTTCGATTACTACTTTATATTTTGCATCAGGATTTACTACTCCTACTAAGGTTCCGTATGTATCTGTTATGTATGTATCTATGTAAGGCTTTATGTATTCGAGCCATATCTTCTGACCGGATGTTTCAAAACCCGTTGGTGAAGCGTTGTTAATATACTTTTCAAGAAACTCGTAACTCTCTTTTCTCATATTTTATTTTTTGAATTTTATAAATTATTTGTTAATTATTTCAACTGAATTACTCTTTCCGACAATGATGATGTCTGCTATGTTTATAAACAATCCGGTCTCTACTACACCGTTGATCAACTTTATCTCATCATTAAGATTTTGTATATCAGATATACCGCTTGTATGCAGATCAAGTATAAAATTTCCACTGTCCGTAAAATAATATTCATACCCTTTCATTCTGAGTTCAGGATTTAAATTCATCTCTTGCAATTTGTTAAAGACTCTTTTATATCCAAACGGAATCACTTCAACCGGTAATGGATATTTTCCAAGCTTATCTACAACTTTACCGGAGTCAACTATCCATATATTTCTCTTCGAACTCAATGCAACAATCTTCTCAAACAAAAGAGCTCCTCCCCCGCCTTTGATGCCATTGAAATTTTTATCAACTTCATCCGCTCCGTCTATCGTCAGATCTATTTTATCAACTTTATTTAAGTGAAATAAATTAATGCCGGCGGATTGTGCAAGATCTGAAGTTGATTCTGAGGTTGAGACAGCAATTATGTTTAATCCTTTTTTAACGAGCTTTCCGAGTTTCTTTACAGCATAGTAAACTGTCGAGCCTGATCCAAGTCCGATGACCATGCCGCTTTTTACAAACTCAGTCGCTTTCTCAGCGGCTAGTTTTTTTTCTGTATCCTGATCTGCTTTTGTCAAATTGTTAATTGGCTAACTTTGCTAATTGATTAATTGATTAATTGGTTAACTGTGTTAATTGGTTAATTGGTTAACTGTGTTAATTGGTTAACTGTGTTAATTGGTTAATTGGTTAACTGTGTTAATTGGTTAAATTGGTTTAATTTTAGTTAAATAGTTCAGTTAGTTAAGAGGTTACTTTACAAACTTATGAACTCCGCCGAACTCTATGAACTCAACACACTCAACACACTCAACACACTCAACACACTCAACACACTCAATGAACTCTACTAACTTAACTAACTTAACTAACTTATTAAACTTAAAACACATTATAGCTTATTCCAAGCTGCAGTCCTTCCTTAAATTGTGTTTTAGGAGTCTGTGATTTTTCATAAACCAAAAGCGCATCCAGTGTTACTGTCATAAAATTATTTATTACTGCAGCTAAAGTATTATCCCAGCCCACATCCCAGACATCAAGCTGATTAAATGCCGAAAATAATCTAAGCCTTGTATTGAAATAAAGATTTTCAGCTACAAAGAAGTTAGCGGTAGTTACAGATTCTACCCCGGTCTGAAATTTAAACGCTTCCGATTCATCCGTTGTATTTATGTCATCAGTATATTGCCTGAATTTATTCGCAAAAGTTTCCTGGAAGGCAATACCCAATCTTGACGAAAAATTTGGCTTGTCGTAAATGGCTCCGATACTTTGAGTTATATATCCGGGATCAAAGAAAGCAGAAGTCTGAACTATCGGATCAACGCTGTAATCATATCCGTTAAGTACGCCTGACCTTATTTCATTGCTGACATACGGATTGATGGTTTTGCTGGCTTTATAAATTAATACATTTTCAAACAGCATGGCATTATCATTAGTCTGAAAATTCCCGCTGCCTGTTTTCGTTGTACCAATGGATGCGCTCAGATTATTTTTTAACAGCCATGGGTTATTAAAATAGATCGCATTAAAATCTGAATTACCTGTTATTGAAATTAAATTTTCACCGCCTCGCGTCCAGTTGCTTAATGAAACCTGGCTTACTCCGATTCCAATTGTTCCAAGTGGTGTCCAGCCTTTCTTATAACCTGTCGTGTCCCTTTGAGTTTTCTTTTTGAACTTCGTTGTATCTGCCTGAGAAAATGACAGATCTGAAATTAAAAGTAAAATTGCAAGAAGCAGAATTAATTTTTTCATTAGATGATTTTTTGTTTTTTAAAAAAATTTTACAAATATAGTTTTTTGTTTCTAAGACTTAAGTGTAATTTTTTGAGTTCAGGATTCACCATCGTGGAATTGGAAAAAAATTAATAACGAGCTCCGGGAATTGCAGTTATTGCTGCTTTACTGAACGGATTGAATGGATTACTATTTGCCTTTATAGATTTCTTAATTCAGAATTATTTTGTGACAAAGAGAAACTATAAATGAAAAATAGTTCAAGGCTGGCTCTAAGTTCTCTATGCTGCAAGCTGAAAATAATTATTGGAGCTGCTCCGGCGACAGGTAGATGTGACACCAAATTCCTGTCATTATACACACCAAACGATGCGGACTCACGGCTAACAAGAATAAAAAAACTTTAATAAACTATAACAACTAAAATGGATAATGCAAGAATATTTAAATACTCTTTTGCCAGTATCTATCCGTTGTATATACAAAAAGCAGAGAATAAGGGACACACAAAAGCCGAAGTAGATGCTATTATTTTTTGGCTTACAGGATATAATAAACAAACATTACAGCGACAAATCGACAAGAAAAGTGATCTTGAAACTTTTTTTGCTCAGGCACCACAAATTAATCCGAATGTTTCAAAAATTACAGGTGTGATTTGCGGATACCGTGTGGAAGAAATCGAAGACAAGCTCATGCAAAAGATTCGTTATATGGATAAGTTGATTGATGAACTGGCAAAAGGAAAGAAAATGGAAAAGATTCTAAGGCAGTAGAGGGAAATCAGTCTCAAGAGAAAGGTGCTACTTGATTTGTATGATACGGGTAAATGTTATTCTGTTTGGAAAGCTGGAAGATTTCTTTAAGAAAAATTTGAAAGTCACCTGACAGATCTGTTCACATCCCATTGATTTAAAATGCATCAGGAAATCAATCATCATCTTCGCCTTCCGCTTCCTCATTTTCTTTTTTCTCTTTAGACTTACCATGGTCTTTCGAATTTTCAATATCTCTTGATTTTAATTCACTATTTCCTTCATCGCGATATTTTAATTCGTGTTCATCACCGCTTCGATGGCAGGAAGCGCAATCTGAAATATTGAGGATACCCTGTTCCTCGTGCTTGCGGAGCATTTTATTTTCAGAATGTTCATGACAACCATAACAGGTGTATGTTTTAAAGTTTTTATTAGTGTGGCATGTAATGCACTTTGCAGTGTGATTTTTATCAAGAACAAAATAAGAAGAATGGTCAAATGTTGACGGCGACCATTTGTTGGTATTATGACATTTATCACAATTGTCCTTAAGTGTTTGATGGTATGTATCAGGAGGTCTTTGATGGCAGATCGTACAGTTAGATTTATTCATTCCGGTAATCATGTCATGATTAAACGGACTCTCAAATTTCCACCCGGTCGTATTGTGACAGCCGTTACATGATAAAGAAAGCTGATCGTGTAGTTTATCTGTTGGTTTGATATGACAAATGCTGCAGTTTGTTTTCACATCAACCTGCAGAAGTTCATGCTCAAAACGTTTGATTAGATTCTGTCCATTATCTCCATTATGGTCTGTGTGACATTCCGTGCATTCAATATTTTTTAGTTTATCGTGAAATGAAATTACTTCGCTGACAGCAACCAAATTCTTGTCAACAGAATCCTTTTGCCCAATTTCATCAAGCATGTGACAGCTTATGCATCTGCTTGTTTCAATCCCTCCAAAAGGTCTGTGACAGTTAGTGCATTCGTATTTTATTTTCTGATGACCTTCGGAAAGTTCACCGGGATTAATCATTAGATGAGGAAATGTCGCCGATAGTACGATGACAACTGCAGCAATTAAAAAAACAATAGCTCGTTTCATTTGCTGAACATGATAATAGTTATTATGTGCATTATAACAAGTATAACCAGTAATAATGTTATTGGTAAATGAACCATTCTCCACTTCTTCATTAAATCAACCGTAACGGAATCTAAAAACAGTTTTTTCTCGGCTTCCTCTTTAGAAATTCCGGTATTAACAAGAGCCTGAAGTTTTTCCTTCAGGGATTCGGTGGATTTTTTCAACAGGAATTTCCCTACCAGACCTGAAGCCACAGCTACCACCAGCATCATTGTTGCAAGCCATGGAAGAATTGCATTGAAATGAATGCCCGCATGGACCAGAATCATAATTGAACCGCTCCAGGCAAAGTATTCGTGCATTAGCAAAAGTTTTTTGGGAGAACCGTATTCAATTATTTTCCTCTTTCTAAATGAGTAAACAAATGAAACAAGAATTACCGATGTTCCAAAATAGCCCAAATAGCGTCCTACGGAAATAATTTGAAAACGGTGAAAGATGTAGTCTATAATAATTGAGATTAATATCATAAGTGCAAACCATTGAATGAACGGCAAAACGTATCCGAGGATAATAGATCTTTTCACTTTATTAATTTTATGCTAAGCTAAGAAATAATAATATAATAAAGTATGATTTATGTCATAATTTCCAATAAATCCGTATTTTAAGCAACTCGTATGTTTCAAAAAATTAGTTTTTTGATAATTTTTATTTTAAAACAGGTAAATATGTGTTTAGTTTAATTAGGCTTAAAGCGAATGGAGAAACTTTTCTATATTTAAATCCCGGATTATTATGACCACCATTAGAAAAAAAGAATTATCAGCAGCTTGAGGAAGAAGTATTTCTGATCGAACTTGGTATGCAATATACTAAGAGTGAAGGTTAATTCATTTTTTCAAATTCAAGCTGTCCCTGCACATGCACTCCGCAAAATCTTCAATAGTCAGATTTCCAAATCCGCACCAGTTGTATTTCCAGTTGATGTAGTCCTGTGGAAAAGCTTTCGCATCACGAGAAGTATAAAACTCAATATAGTTTTTCCTGTAAGTGCTGTCTGCAAGAACAAGTTCTGAAATATTATTTAAGATTTCCGGTGAAATTGATTTCTGCCTATATGTATCCCGAAAATCATATTCAAATGTCCAGTTTCCCGGATCATTTAAATAGTAGGTTCTATAATTTATTAGCTCAAACCTGGACTTATCATATTCAAATACCTGATATGCAGGATTGTTTCCATAGATCGGGCTGATGGAAGGAGTTAAGTGAATAGAGGATACCGGAGCCCCCTTTTCATAAATGATTCTGAAATCATCTCTGTGAAAATGCCCCGCGAAGCCAGATTGAATAGTGCGGTCATACTCCAGCATTAGTTTCAGAAATTCATCATTATACTTTTTCTTCCATGTCGGAAAAATTTTTTGTTCGCAGTCACCCTTACCGTTGATCGTTCCATAAATATCAATGCCCGGCGGAATGTGATAAGAGATCCAGACTTTATCTTTTTCGCTTCTGCATTTCCTAAGTGTTGATTCCAGCCATTCGAGTTCATCAGCTCCCGGATCATCGAGAGAATCACCGCACAAATTCTGATAATTGCTTGAAAAGAAAATTGTATTGAGAATAATTAATTTATATTCATCCGTACCGGGAAAATCCAGAAGACAATATCCTCCTTTTGAAAAATCATCTTTAAAAGACTTATTCTTTACTCCTTTATTTACCAGCGGCTCCCAGACCTCAGCCAGCATCCTGAGAAAATCACCTTCCGGTTCAACCATATAATTTCCGCAATATGAATCATCATTCCCAACCATCGGATATATGAGTGTATTAGGAAAATATTTTATAATAAAAGAAGTAATGAACTGAATTGTTTTTTTAATGAACATATTCAATGAGTCCGTATTGTTTATTCCTGAATACTGCTTATACTCTTCATTAAAATTATGTCCCATAAAATCTCCCGTTATTATAATAAAATCCGGATTTGAAATTCTCGATCGCATCTCTGCCATAGCCGATTTAAACAGCGGAAAGTTAGAGTCGCTTCCGTAACTGCTCAGACTTTTTATTTCAGATGATTCATAGATGCTTTCCCATTGAGTATAATCCGACTGAATTAACTTTTCAATAAGAGTAGAATCATAAAATGGATCGAAGTGTACGTCAGAGAAGTTCAGAAACTTACTTTCACGTGGAAGCTGTTCAGAAGATGAACAGGAATAGAAAAATGCAGCAAGAATAAAGTAAAATATTTTCTTCATTTGAAATTATTTTATCGGTAAGATGTTCAATATAAAATATTTTGTCAATTTATTCGTGACCATACTTTAAACTAAAAAAATTTGAAAAAATTTGTCATTCGACTCTGGGAAGTCCGGTTTCACAGAGAATTATTTGGGATAAAATTTATCTATGTTGCAACACAATTATATAAATATTTAACTTTGAAAAACCGTCAGACCTCTTTTATATCCGGTGGTTAATTTTTTATTTTGAATAGCGGTCAGACGGTTACAGCTTAGATACCGGTGGTAAGAGAAGTTTTGAGTACTGTGATTTTATAGATGGTGATTGTTGGTATTTTAAATCCGATTTATTTATATTGCATAAAAAAAATACTCACAAATGAAAACATTAAAGATCAATCACGCAGCCGTCTGGATACTCGTTCTGCTTCATCAGATAATCGGAGCAATCTGGTTTTCTCCATTTGTTTTTGCTGAAAAATGGGTTGAGCTGACCGGGAAAACAATGTCAGAATTTACAAATGCCAGCATGACTCCATATATTAACTCCTTAATTGGGGCTGTCATTACAATCTATACGATTGCTTATTTGTTTAAAAAGCTGAACGTTGAAAATTTTGTGACAGGAATGTTCTATTCTTTTATCTTTTGGTTTGCGTTTCTTTTTGTCGAACTTCTGTCGTTTAATTCATTTGAGCTGAGACCATATGGCTTAACGTTTATAGATGCAGGAAAATCTCTTGTAACATTTTTAGTTACCGGATTTGTACTCGGTCTGTGGAAAAAATATAATATATCAGATGAGACCGATACCGGTCAATAATAATAGTCAACGGTAATATCTTCGTAATATCCGATCTGAATTAATATTCCATCAGAGTCAGACTTTTTTCTACTTCGTAAAAAACACCTTTAATAATTTATTAAATTTATTAATTAAGATAAAATTTTGGACAGTTTAATGGAAATTCATAAAGATTTTTCTTTTCTCAATTCATTCCCAACAGGCTCGCTTATCCCATATAAATATTCAGGGTCAATATCCAAAGGTCCCGGTTTTTCAGATCCGTCATAATCCCTCATCGTAATTCCGTTTTCCCAATATAACGTAGTACCGTTGAATTTGACCTGTGCGAATCTGTCTTTGTTATTCAATTGATCATAGGAATTTGTTTTATTCTTAGAATTACTTTGAATAAAATCAGCTAAGTCAATTCTTCTGATTTTAATTATTTTATATTTCTTTATAGTTTGTAAAAACCAATCTGAAAAGTTAGTTTTATATCTGAAATAAAAATTCCTCATGAAAAAAATAATACCAACAATCTTCATTATTTTCTTGTTCTTATCAATGAGTAATAAGTCATACTCTCAGGAGTTTCTGGAATTAATGGGAGATCCGAAAGTGAATGTTTACGATGTTCAGAAAAAATTCGAGGAGTACTGGAAGGGAAAAAATTATGAAAGAGGCAAAGGATGGAAGCAGTACAAAAGATGGGAAGAATTTATGATACCGAGAACTTATCCAACAGGCGAAAGATTTAATCCGGCTGTAGCTCACATTGAATTTCAGAAATATCTCGAAAAGTATTTAGAGTCTGACAATCCGGTCTACGGTGACTGGACTTCGATGGGACCTACTACATGGGTAAACGGGGTATCGGGATATAATCCGGGTAACGGAAGAATTAACTGTGTGCTGGTTGATCCGAATAATCCAAACATCTTTTATGTCGGTGCTCCGGCAGGAGGAATATGGAAATCCACAAACGGCGGAAACAACTGGACTGTTCTCAGCGATAATTTTACAGTGCTCGGAGTTTCATCAATTGCAATTCATCCGGGAAATTCAAATGTTATTTATATAGCTACAGGCGATGGTGACGGCGGACAGACTTACAGCATCGGAGTTCTGAAATCAATTGATGCGGGTCTTACGTGGACTACGACAGGTTTGAGCTTCTTTGTAAATAATTTTGTGAGAATGAATAAAATTCTGATTCATCCGACTGATCCCGGCATTCTAATCGCTGCAGCAAACAACGGATTTTATAAATCAACAAATGCTGGTGTTAACTGGACTCAGACAATTACAGGCACAAACATTAGAGACATAGAATTCAAGCCTTCTGATCCGGATATAATTTATGCAGCAGGCAATAGTTTCAGAAAATCGACTGACGGCGGGAATACATTTTCCGTCATTACCTCAGGAATCCCGGCTGCTGGGATTACTAGAATTGCAATCGGGGTAAGTCCGGCAGATAATTCTTACGTGTATCTTCTTGCCTCCGCAACTAACGGGGGATTTCAGGGATTCTACCGCTCGACCAACAGCGGTACTGATTTTTCATTAAGATCGAATACTCCGAACCTTCTGGGATATGAAACTTCAGGCAGCGATCCCGGTGGTCAGGGTTCTTATGATCTCGCAACTGCTGTTTCTCCGACTGACATTAATACTGTCTATACCGGCGGCATTAA
Organism: uncultured Ignavibacteriaceae bacterium; assembly: GCA_964399995.1. GTDB lineage: Bacteria > Bacteroidota > Ignavibacteria > Tepidaquicellales > Tepidaquicellaceae > JAGPCH01. The sequence continues at coordinate 22,502 of CAYNTN010000025.1, read as the reverse complement.
TGTTTGGAAATCAACAAACGGCGGAGCAAATTTTGTGTTTCAGACATATTGGTATTATCCTGACGGATGGTCATACGTTCATGCCGATATTCATTCACTGGATTTTTATGGTTCAAGGCTTTTTACCGGAAGCGACGGCGGAGTTTTTTATACAACAAATGGTGGTACTAACTGGATAGATAAATCTCCGGGTCTGGATATAATGCAGTTTTACAGAATCGGCGGTACTCCCTCCAATGCAAATTTCCTTATCGGCGGTACTCAGGATAACGGTTCAAATATTCTGAAAAACGGAGTGCTCACTCATATCTTCGGAGCAGACGGAGGTGAAGCCATTATAGACTACACAGATACTAATATAGTTTATTGCGAATATCAGGGAGGAGGAATTTTAAAGTCTACAAACGGAGGAGTAGATTTTAATGATGCAACAAACGGCATTACAGAAAACGGTGCGTTTGTAACTCCGTACATTATGCACCCGACCAATCATCTTATATTGTATTCCGGTTTTCAGAATGTATGGAAGACCACAAACGGTGCAGAAAGCTGGACTCAGCTTTCAACTACTTTCGGAGGAGGTACAATTACTTCTCTTGCAATTTCACCTTCAAATCCGGATTACATATATGCTTCAAAAACAAGTAATATCTATGTCACCACAAACGGCGGCGTGAACTGGGCTTTAATGAACAGCGGGCTTCCCGGATTTTCCGTTACCTATATTGCCGTTCATGCAACAAATCCGGCAACTGCCTGGGCTTCCATTTCAGGATATAATTCCGGTCAGAAAGTTTTTAAAACGACCAACGCAGGAATGAACTGGACTAACGTTTCAGGGACACTTCCAAACATTCCGGCGAATTGCGTTACATATGAAAACGGTCCGAAGGAAGGTATATATGCCGGGATGGATGTCGGAGTATATTATAACAATAACCAGTTGAACCGCTGGGTACCATACTTTGACGGAATGCCGAATGTGATCGTCAGGGAAATTGAAATTCATTACCCAACCGGTAAAGTCAGAGCGGGGACGCTCGGAAGAGGAATCTGGCAGGCGTCGCTGGCATCACAAATGGTAGGTGTAGACATTTCGAATAACGGGATTCCGAACAACTTCAATCTGAAACAAAATTTTCCGAACCCATTCAACCCGGCAACGACAATTAATTTTGATCTTCCGAAATCCGGATTTGTTAGGCTAAGTGTTTACGATGGATTGGGAAAGGAAGTATTAAAAATTTATGAAGGTGAGAGAAATGCAGGAAGTTATAGTGTAAATTTCAACGGATCAGAACTCAGCAGCGGAACATATTTTTACAGAATGGAAGTGAGTGTAAATAGTAAAACACAGTATACTATGACACGGAAGATGGTGCTTTTGAGGTGACAGTAGATTCGTTAATTGGTTGATTGGTTAATTGGTTAATTTAGTTAATTTAGTTAATTAATTGCCGTGAAAAATGCTAATAAACATTTAACCAATTTATTTAACCAATTAACCAATTAACCAATTAACAAAATTAACCAATTAACGAAATTAACCAATTAACTAAAAGTTGAAGGTAATTCTATTTATTGTTTTTCATTTTCTCCTGAGCATTAACATTTTTTCAAAAGATTTACCGATTAGATTTTATGTAGCAAATCACAAAGCTGAATGCACAGTTCCGTTGAACAAAATGTGTTATCTGATGAAAAACTCACCGAAAGGTGAATGGAAAATTTATAACGGAGAAATTGAAGGCTTTGATTATACCGAGGGATATGAATATGAAGTACTTGTACATAAAATAGAAGTAGAAAATCCTCCTGCCGGAGCACCCTCATTTACATACAGGCTCGTAAGCGTAGTGAAGAAAATTCCGACAATGATTATTTCCAATAGTAACAGGGAAATTCTCGGCGGGAACACATTTTACATTTCAAGAATCAGATTGGATAATGGAATGAGATACGTTGGAACTTCAGCTCACTGTTATCTGAATTTTGATTTAAACGAAAACACTATTTCCGGCAAGGATGACTGCAATGACTTCACGGGAGACGTGATCATTAACAAAAGTAAAATCTCCATTAATATCACGGCAACAACGCGAATGATGTGTGATGATACAAAGCTCGACAGGATATTGAATCAACATATAAGCAATATTAACAAGTACAAGTTAAAGGAAAACCAGCTTAAGCTTTATTCGGGAAAAAAGCTGCTGCTGGAATACTTTATACCGGAAGTCGCTCCGGAATAAACGGGAATCTTCATAAAAGTTTTTAATCATAAGTAAAATAAATTTATGAAAACTGAATTCGGAAGGATAGTAATCCTCGTCAATGATTATGACGAGGCATTTAATTTTTATGAAAAGAACCTCGGATGCAAGAAGTTTTTTGATCTTACTGACGATAAAGACAGAAGATATCTTCATGTCGGTTTTAACTCCGAGAGTATTGGAGGCATATGGTTTCTTAAAGCTGTTACAGATGAACAAAAGAAAAGAGTCGGAAATCAGACTGCCGGTCAGCCGGTGTTTGTTTTATATACTGATTCTTTTGAAGAGCTCATGAACACATTAATAGAAAACAAAGTAGAAATAATCAGAGAACCCGAAATTACGGATGACTCGATGTCGCTAAGTTTTCTAGATTTGTATGGAAATGAGATTGTGCTGGTGCAGCTGGTAAAGACGTGAAACGCGAGACGCGAGACGCAAGATGTGAGACATTTAGAAGTTTTCACGTCAGAGGTCAAACGTCAGACGTCAGAGGACCAGATGTTAGTACAAGGAGAAGTTTTTTGAAGATTAAAAATAAAAATAAAATTTTTGTATGGCGTGGATAATATTGTTTCTGGCAGGGTTGCTTGAGATAGGCTGGCCGCTGGGTCTTAAGCTTTCACAGACAACCGAGTACAAAATTTCATGGCTTATTATCGCAGCCGTCAGCATGATTCTAAGCGGATTTTTGCTTTATACAGCTCAGAAGACAATTCCAATGGGAACGGCATACACCATATGGACAGGCATAGGAGCTGTCGGAGCTTTTATAGTTGGTATAATTATGTTCAAAGATCCCGTATCGGCTTTCAGAATCGTTTCGGCTACATTAATTGTAATTGGAATTGCCGGCTTAAAATTTTCAGGATAAATTCACATTTAAATTTCCTTTTGCTTTCAAATACTTAAAACAAAATTTTTATGATAATCGCAGTTGCAGGACCTTACAGTGCTGATACTCCTGAAAAACGGAAATCAAATTTAGATGCAATGAATATTGCGGCTGCAAAATTACTCGAGATGGGGCACATTCCTTTAATAGGGATGAATGCAGCGTTACCGGTAGTTGAGCTTGCAAACATTAAAGATAAATATAAATCAACGATGGAAATTTCGTTAGCGGTTATAAACTGCTGTGAAGGAATTTTAATGATCGGTGAAAGTCCAGGGGCTAATAAAGAGAGAGATCTGATCTTATCAAAGGGATTGCCTGTTTATTATAAAATTGAAGACATACCAATGGCATCGAAGAGTACGATGACATTGTAAATGAATACTCTTATGACTGAAAAAAATTTTAACATGTATCGTTTTACTCACGCTATCTATCTGAATGCGCCGGCAGAGAAAGTTTATGAGTATGCTGCCACTCCTTCAGGGATCATAAAGTGGTTCATAGGGAAAGCAAAATATTATTACAAGGATGTGAACATACGGCTGGGTAATGAGTTTGCAATGAAAGGCGATTCCTTTCTGTGGACATGGCTTAATAAGGATCTCGAGTTAAAGGGAATTGTAACTGAAGCTGAGGAAAATAAAGTTTTTCAATTTACTTTCAGTCCGTTATACTTAGTTACATTGAAATTTTTTCCCGAAAACGGTAAAACCAAATTAACTCTAACACAGGAATATCAGGAATCCGCAGTGAAGAATGATTTCAATTACATAAACTGCTGTGTTTGTTGGGTTTTCTTTCTTACAAATCTGAAGTCGGTGATGGAGTACGGGATTGATTTGAGAGAGAAGGAAGCAATGGACGAAATGTTAGTAAACCTTTGAATTTGGAATTTGGGATTTCGGATTTGGAATTTATTTCAGATTATTTTTTACAAGAATCCGTTAAAAAAACCCTGACATAAAAATTTCAAATTTTAATAAGTGTACTTGAGAAAATCCCAAATCTAAATGAATTTGGGATTTGAAATTTATTTCAGATTATTTTTACAAGAATCCGTTAAAAAAACCCTGACATAAAAATTTCAAATTCTAATTGAAATGTATTTAAGAAAATCCCAAATTCCAAAATCTGAATAACTTCCAAATTCCAAATCTTATTCATTGTAATTTCCCGCCCATCTGAGTAATTTGCACAAAAAACAAACATAAATTATTAAATGAGTGATAAATCCCGCCTGTCCAATTCATACAAAAATATTTTAGTATCCGAAATAGAAAATCCGAATGCACTGAAAGTTGGTTTGATTCAGCTTAACCGGCCGGATGTTTTGAATGCATTGAATATTGAACTGATGAGAGAAGTTGTTGAAGCTCTGGAAGCTTTCGACAAAGATAAAGAAACCGGCTGCATGGTTTTGACCGGTAATGCTAAAGCGTTTGCCGCGGGAGCTGATATTAAAGAAATGGCTGAAGCATCTGCGATTGAAATGCTCCTTCGTGACCAGTTCGCAAGATGGGACAGGATCAGAAAAATCAAGAAACCGATAATAGCTGCCGTAAGCGGGTTTGCTCTCGGAGGAGGTTGTGAACTTGCGATGACTTGCGACATGATAATTGCCGCAGAAAGCGCTAAGTTCGGGCAACCGGAAATAAATCTTGCTGTCATACCCGGAGCCGGCGGAACGCAGAGATTAACAAAAGCAATTGGTAAAGCGCGTTCTATGGAGATGATACTTACCGGAAAAATGTTCACTGCAAAAGATATGTTCATAGCAGGACTTGTAACCAAAGTAGTGGACAATGATTTATATTTAGATGAAGCAATAGAACTTGCAAAAGAAATTGCATCGAAACCGACGGTAGCTGTGCAGCTTGCTAAAGAGGCAATCCTGAAAGCATTTGATTCGACAATTGAAGCGGGATTGGAATTTGAGAGAAAGAATTTTTATCTGTTGTTCGCTACAGAAGACAAGTTTGAGGGAATGAAGGCTTTCGTTGAGAAGAGGAAAGCGGAATGGAAAGGGAAATAATTTTCAAGTTACGAGTTACGAGTTATGAGATATGAGTTATGAGATAGGAGATGTCGATTCACGATTGACGATTGACGATTGACGATTCACGATTGACGATTCACGACACACAATTCACAACTAAACAAAAAATTAACCCAATTGAAAAAGATCTTTTTAACAATTATAATTTCATTTTGCATTTTTGCTGAGTATGTTTATCCTCAAAACGAAGTAGATGAATTTCTGAAAGCAAATAGCAGCGACGATTTGAATGCAGAGCAGATCATAGAGAAGTATAAGCCAGCTCTTATCTCTATCTGGATGAATAACGATAATTACTATTCATACAATTCATATTCATACATTGATACAACGGTTTTAAACGGCAGCGGTTTTATAATTACCGAAGAAGGATTGATCGGAACGAATTACCATGTGATCGAAGGAATTGACAGTCTGCTGGTAAAGACGAGTGACGGCACATTTTACAATGCCGATCTGATTTTTACAAATGAAGACAATGATTTTGCGTTAATAAAGATCATTGATTCGACAGGAAAGAAGTTTCCAACCGTTGTTTTCGGCAACTCAGATGATGTAAAAGCAGGACAGGAAGTATTTGCAATAGGGAGCCCGCTTGGTTTTGAGTATACAATCTCTTCCGGAATCATTGCTGCAATACGTGAGAATGAGAAAGTAAGCTTCCAGGATCCTGTGACTTATTTAACCAAAGAAAAAACATTTGATAAAGTACTGCAGGTAACGGCTGCCATCTCGCCCGGAAACAGCGGCGGGGCTTTATTCAATAAGAAAGGTGAAGTAATAGGAATTACAACTTACACATTCGTTGGCTATGGAAATTTAAATTTTGCAGTTGCAATAAATGATTTTAAAAAGTTAAAAGATCTGGTTGAGTCAAAGGATTTTGTAAACGAAGATATAAAGATCAAAAAAGAAGAGAGCCTTTTCAATTCAAATTACAAGCTTGCATCTACTTTGAAATCCCAGCTTTCCTATGACTGGTATTATTCCAAACAAAGAGACACGATGAGAACCATTGATTCATTCTTGGTAAGAATGGATTCAATTAACAGGGTAAATTTTTCCAAAGCCGAGAAGTATTATGAAAAATGCATCGAGCTTAAGCCGGACACATTCATTGTCTATCAGGAACTCCTCGACATGTATGTATTCACTGATAATTTTCAGAAAGCTGACTCTCTTTATAAGAACATAAGACTGAGCTTTGATTCCGATAGTTTACTGAATCTTCTTTCATCAAATCTTGCATCAGCTTATTCAACCTCAAAAGAATATTCTAAAGCTATTCAGTTTTATGAAAAGATGCTTGCGCAGGATACTACACAGTATTTTATTTACTTTCAGATAGCAAATCTTTATGATAAGATGAATGAAAATGACCGGGCGGTAAGAGAGTACAAAAATATTTTAAAGAGGGATTCGAATTATACCGATGTCTATATACAGTTGGGTAAAATATATTATGAAAAATACAAGAACAGAAAGCAAGCCAGGAAATATTTACAGAAAGCTTACGAAAAAGAATTATTTCTGACAGGAGCTCCTCCGTACAATCCGGATGTTCATTACTATCTTGGCATGATAGCCGTGAAAGAAGGAAGGAAACTTGATGCGATATTAGCTTACATGGATTTAAAAAATGCATACGATGCAGGGACTGATATTTATGACAAAAGACTGGAGCTGTATAAGGCGATTAGAAAAATGGAAGAACAATGAACAATGAACAATGAATAATGAGCAATGAGCAATTAATAATGAGAACTTTACAAACTTTACAAACTCTACGAACTTTACGAACTTTATAAACTTTACAAACTTTACAAACTTTACAAACTTTATAAACTTTATAAACTTTATAAACTTTACAAACTTTACGAACTTTATAAACTTAAATGGAACATACCGCTGGTTTAACTTACAGAACAGATAAGTGGTGGATACAGCCGGTATCTGTACTGCTGGGATTAAGTGCATTTGTTGTTTACGCTACGTGGGCAGGAATGCAGGGACAGTATTATTATTTTGAACCATACCTTTCTCCTTTTTATTCACCTTTGCTTTTCGTCAATGCAGGTGTTCCGGGTGGTGCTCCCGTATCTCTTTCCTGGTTCGGCTCATGGCCTAATTGGTGGCCTGATTTCTTTTTGATTCCGCCTTCTCCCGCAATTTTCATTTTATTAATTGTCGGACCGTTCCGTTTTACTTGTTACTATTACCGGAAAGCATATTACAGAGCATATACATGGACACCACCTGCCTGTGCTGTTGGATCTCTTCCGCGAAAAAATTACAGGGGTGAAACCTTCTTATTAATTTTTCAAAATCTTCACAGGTTTACTCTGTATTTTGCAATTATAATTATTTTCATTTTATTCCATGATGCTTATTTGGCATTTTTCTACAAAGGGAAATTCGGTGTTGGCGTCGGTTCGATTATACTTTTGATTAACCCGATACTGCTCTCTTGCTATACTTTTGGGTGTCACTCACTAAGACATTTAGTCGGAGGCAGAGATAACTGTTTCTCCTGTTCGCATGTAAGATACGGCGCATGGAAGAAAGTAACCTTCTTAAATGAGCGGCATGAACTTTTTGCATGGCTGAGTTTATTCGGAGTGGCATTTACCGATATATATGTTCGTCTGGTTTCATCGGGAATCATTCATGACTATAACACCTGGTAAATTAGTTGTTGGTTGTTAGTTGTATGTTGTTAGTATAAAGCAACTTGTTGAATGATTTATCATTAAATAAGAAACTTTCAAAAGAAGAATCAAACTTAAAAAGCAAACAACAATAACATACAACTGTTATGAGTGATTATAAAAAATATACCGAACTGGATGTGTGGAAGAATAGTAGAGAACTGGTTAAAATAATTTATAATTTGACGAAGAAATTTCCCAAGGAAGAACCATATGGTTTAATGAACCAAATGAGAAGATGCTCCATTTCAGTTCCTTCAAATATTGCAGAGGGATGTGGAAGACAGCACTCAAAAGATTCAATACAGTTTTTTTATATTGCACGAGGTTCTTTGTATGAATTAGAAACACAATTATATCTTTCTCTTGACCAGAATTATATTAATTCAGATGATATAAAAATGTGTTTAAGGAGAGTTGAAGTTTGCCAGAAATTATTGAGCGGTTTCATTAATTATTACAAAAAAAGTTGTTAGTTGTATGTTGTTGTAAGTAATGAGTGAAAGATTAATAAGAAAACAAATAACTAATAACTGATATCTATAACATTACTCCTAAACTAACAAATGCAACATACAACTAACAACTAATGATTAACGAGCTTCAGACAGTAGAACATGACGTAATAGTAATCGGCGCCGGCGGAGCCGGACTTCGGGCTGCAATAGAATGCTCGCTTCAGGGACTGAGCACGGGATTGGTTTGCAAATCATTGCTCGGCAAAGCTCATACTGTTATGGCAGAAGGCGGTGTAGCTGCATCGCTTGGCAATGTTGATTCCCGCGATAACTGGAAAGTTCATTTCCGTGATACAATGCGCGGCGGAAAATTTTTAAATGACTGGCGGATGGCAGAGCTTCATGCAAAAGAAGCGGCTGACAGAGTTAACGAGCTTGAAGAATGGGGCGCAGTGTTCGACAGGACAAAAGATGGGTTGATCAGTCAGAGAAACTTCGGAGGACACCGTTATCCGCGTCTTGCCCATGTTGGTGACAGAACCGGACTTGAAATTATAAGAACGCTTCAGGACTATGCAGTTCATCAGAAGAATTTAGAAGTATATATGGAGTGCACTGCGCTTGAACTCCTTAAAGACGGTGATAAGATTTCGGGAGTGATTGCATATTGGAGAGAATCGGGACAGTTTATTTTATTCAAAGCGAAAGCTGTGATACTTGCAACAGGCGGCGCAGGTAAAGCTTGGAAAGTTACATCGAACTCATGGGAATACACAGGAGATGGATATGCGCTTGCATACAATGCCGGAGCGGAATTATTGGGAATGGAATTCACACAGTTTCACCCGACCGGTATGGTCTGGCCTCCCTCAGTAAAAGGACTTCTTGTAACGGAAGGTGTGCGGGGTGACGGCGGAATATTACTGAACAGTAATAAAGAGCGTTTCATGTTTAAATATATTCCGGAAAAATTTGCATCTGAAACTGCTGATTCGGAAGAGGAAGCAAACCGGTGGCTTGAAGGTGATAAGAATGCACGAAGACCACCCGAGCTTTTAACACGCGATGTTGTTGCACGCGCTATCACAAAGGAAGTAAATGAAGGACGCGGCTCGCCGCACGGAGGAGTTTTCCTTGATATTGCTTCAAGAGTTCCTGCGGAAAAAATTAAAAAGAAATTGCCTTCGATGTATCATCAGTTCAAGGTTCTTGCCAATCTTGATATTACTGTTGAACCGATGGAAGTTGGTCCGACACTTCATTATTTCATGGGAGGCATTCGGGTTGATTCGGATTCGCAGATGTCAAAAGTTCCGGGATTATTTGCATGCGGTGAATGCGGCGGCGGAATGCACGGAGCGAATCGGCTCGGCGGAAATTCACTTTCGGATTTGCTTGTGTTCGGAAGACTGGCTGGAGTTGGAGCCGTTAATTATGTTAAAGACTTATCTTCAGTTCCGAAAATTTCTGAATCACAGGTTAAAGATATTATTTCCTATGCAACGGATATTTTGAACAGAGAGAGCGGAACGAATCCGTATTTAGTTCACGAAGAATTGCAGGAAGTTATGAATAGATATGTCAATATAGTGCGGACAAAAGAAGAGCTTGAGACTGCATTGGAAAAAATTGAAGCAATAAAAAAAGATGCTGCAAAAGTTAAAGCTGCCGGAACAAGTCAGTACAATCCGGGCTGGCATGAAGCATTGAGTCTGCAGAGCTTAATCATTTCCGCAGAAGCTGTAACCCGGGGAGCATTATTGCGAGAAGAATCACGCGGCGGACACACGAGAGTTGATTTTCCGGGTGAGAGTAATGAGTGGGTGAAATACTGGATAGTAAGCAGTAAGAATAACGACGGAACGATGAAGACGGAAAAGATTTCAAGACCGGAAGCGCCGAAGGAGCTTGAGGAGATTGCGCATGCGAAGATAGAGGAGCTGGAGAAAAATTAGTTGCTCGTTGCTTGTTGTTCGTTACTTGTTGCTCGTTGATCTTGCTGCTATCAAGATTCTGCAAAACATCCTGCCAAAATTCCAAAAAACAAATCTATTGAATCTAAAACCTCAAATACTTACCTTTGACGTAAGCAATACGATTAACTATGATTATTTCTTTTGGATCAAAGGAAACTGAACGGATTTGGAACGGGGAATTAGTAAAAAGATTTTCACAAGAAATTCAGCAAGTCGGTAGAAGAAAATTAAGAATGTTGAATAATTCACAAAATATTACGGACCTTAAAATTCCACCTTCAAACAAACTTAAAAAACTAAAAGGAAACTTAAAAAATTTCTATTCAATCAGAATTAACGACCAATGGAGAATCATTTTTAAATTTAAAAATGGAAACGCATTGGAGGTGGAAATTATAGATTACCATTAACAATGAAAAAACTAAAAAACATACATCCCGGTGAAGTTTTAAAAGAAGAGTTTTTAAATCCTCTCGGAATAAGCGCTTATAAATTATCAAAGGATATTGATATTCCTCAAGCAAGAATTTCAAGCATTATAAATGGGAATAGACGAATTACCGCAGACAGCGCGTTAAGGCTATCCAGGTATTTTGGAAATTCTGCTAAATTCTGGCTTGGACTTCAGGACGATTTTGACATTGAATCTGAAAACATAAAGAAGAAAGACTCTTTGAATTCGATAAAACTTTATTCGACTAATGCTGCTTGAGAAAATTCCTTGGAACAAAGTTTGCTGTGTCTGTGTGAGTCTGACATTTATTCAGGTAAGGTTTTCCGTATAGGTCACGCGGCGGACATACGCGCACGTTGATTTTCCGGATGAATCAGTCGAGTGGGTGAAGTACTGGATAGTGAGCGGTAAAAATACTGACGGAACGATGAAGACGGAAAAGATTTCAAGACCAGAAGCGCTGAAGGAGCTTGAGGAGATTGCGCAAGCGAAGATTGAGGAGCTGGAGGGGTAGTTGCTTGTTGTCGGTATTGGTCATTAGTCGTTTTACTGTGTCGTTAGATTTAAGCAACAATACAAAAATGAATTTACCTATGAAAAGCCAAGCATCCGTCAAAAAACTAAAAAAGCCTAAAGCTTCAAATACTTGTAGGATTCTTCTTATATAGAAAGCACAATCAAATTCAAAATCCACTTGCTTCATGTTAAAATGTAAACCTGCTATATCATTGTTAAATTTGGAATAAACCGGAATAAATTTTAGATTTTAGTTTGCAAACGAAATGTTTTAATTTGCCTCAGGCTAAGAATATTAATCAAAATGGACACAATAATAAAAAACAAACAATTAAAAGAAACATTCAAAGAAGCTCTCATAGAAGTTTTTGAAACAAGGAGAGATTTATTAGTTGATGCAATGACAGAAGCAATGGAAGATATAGGGATGTTGAAAGCAATAAAGGAAGGCGATAAAAAAGATTTGGTGAAAGAAGAAGTTGTGATGAAATATTTGAATAAAAAAATTGGTCGAAGAAAAAAATAATATTAATTGGAAATTGAGTTTGAAAAAAATTTCTTAAGGATCAACCAACAACCAACAACCAACAATCAACAACATGCAATTAACAACTAAAATCTGGCGCGGCGATTCAAATGGTGGTGACTTTGTAGAATACAAAATTAATACCGGAGAAGGAATGGTTATACTGGATGTCCTTCATCGTATTCAAGCTGAACAAGCAAATGACATGGCCGTCCGCTGGAACTGCAAAGCCGGAAAATGCGGCTCGTGCAGCATGGAAATCAACGGCATGCCGAAGCTTGCATGCATGAGCAAGCTAAGTGATTATAAAGCTGATGAAATAATTACTATTCAGCCGATGAAAACTTTTCCTATTGTAAAAGATCTTGTTACTGATGTATCATGGAACTTCGCGCAGAATAAAAGAATCGCTCCGTTCAAACCACCACCAAAACCCGCTGACGGAAAGTACAGGATGCAGCAGATTGATGTTGACCGTGTTCAGGAGTTTCGCAAATGCATAGAGTGTTATCTGTGCCAGGATGTTTGCCAGGTTTTGCGGGATCAGGATGATAAAGCTAAATTCGTTGGTCCTCGTTTTATGATTCGTCTTGCAAGTCTGGAGATGCACCCGCTTGATACTGTGGACAGAATACCTGAAATTAAAAATGAATTTGGCTCCGGTTATTGCAACATCACAAAATGCTGTACGGAAGTTTGCCCCGAATATATTCACATTACGGATAACGGAATTATTCCGCTTAAAGAAAGAGTAGTTGACAGATATTATGATCCGGTGATGAAATTGCTGCGGGTGATTAAAGGAAAGTAGATACTCGTTACTAGTAATTAGTTTTACAATAACGAGGATGCGTAAATTGAATCTAAACTGAAATAGCTTTAACATCGCAAGGAAGCTTGTTTAAATTAATTTCCGTCATATCAAACTTTTTTCTTGCTTCATCTATATCAATGCTGACAATGTTCCCTTTCTCATCATAATTTATGACAATGCTCCTCTTATCAATTGTTATCCATATTTAGTTCACTGCTTTGCACTTAAATAAATCATGCAAAATTACTAATATTGTTTTACAAATTTCCACTTCTTTGTAAACTATATACATAAAACTTACAACAAAGTAACTAATCACGATAAAATGATTATAAAATCTTTCGACGTCGTTATCGTCGGAGCCGGCGGAGCCGGACTTCGGGCTGCAGTTGAGATTCCAAAAGAATTTTCCTGTGCCGTAATTTCAAAAGTTTATCCGTCGCGCTCACATACCGGAACAGCCCAGGGAGGTGTTTGTGCTGCACTTTCAAATATGGAAGAAGACAGCTGGGAGAATCATGCATTTGATACTGTGAAGGGGAGTGATTATCTCGGGGACCAGGGAGCAATCGAAGTAATGTGCCGTGATGCAATCAGGGCAATTGTCGAGCTTGAACATATGGGAATGCCGTTTTCAAGAAACAAAGAAGGATTGATTGCTCAGCGGTATTTTGGCGGACATACAAAACCTGCTGATCCTTATGATCCCTATGGGAAAAGGATTCCGGTGAAGCGATCATGCTTTTCTGCCGACAGAACCGGGCATGTCATGCTTCAAACGCTTTTTGAAAATTCAATTAAGAATAGGGTAACTTTCTTTTCGGAATATTTTGCAACAGAGTTGTTAATTGAAAACGGAGTTTGCAAAGGCGTGATAGCTATGGAAATTGCAACAAGTGAAATTCATATATTCCATGCAAAGGCGGTAATGCTTGCAACCGGCGGCTATGGAAGAGTTTTCAGAATTACATCTAATGCACATGTAGGCACAGGCGACGGGATGGCATTGGTTTATAAGGCCGGACTCCCCCTTGAGGACATGGAATTTTTTCAGTTTCATCCTACGGGTTTATGGAAACTGGGAATACTTGTGAGTGAGGCTGCAAGAGGTGAAGGCGGTATTTTAAAAAATAAAAACGGTGAGAGATTCATGGAAAGATATGCGCCGTCAGTAATGGATCTTGCTCCGCGTGATATGGTATCGAGAGCAATTATTTCAGAGATCAGGGAAGGACGAGGTATCAAAGGGAGCGACGGCACTGATTATGTTTTATTGGATGTATCCCATCTTGGTAAAGAAGTTATTGATGAAAAACTTCCGGAGATAACAGGTTTTGCAAGAACCTATCTCGGAGTCGAGCCGACTAAAGAGCCGATTCCAATTCAGCCGACAGCTCATTATGCAATGGGTGGAATTCCGACAAACGTAAATTGTGAAGTTTTGATGAATGAAAGAGGAGATATTGTAAAAGGACTTTATGCAGCAGGTGAATGCGCATGCGTTTCGGTTCATGGAGCAAACCGTCTGGGAACAAATTCTCTTTTGGATTTAGTAGTCTTCGGCAGACGCGGAGGTAAAGCAATCGGCGAGTTTTTAAAGACGGAAACTTTTCTTGAAGTCCGGCACACTCATTATGAAAGAAGCAAAGAAATTATTTCAAAACTTCTGGAAAGTAAAGGCACAGAAAAGATAGTTGAAATAAGAACAGAACTGCAGAATGCAATGATGGAAGACTGTGGCGTATTCAGAACAAAGGAAGGTCTGGAAAGAATGATAGGTAAGCTTCACGAGCTCAAAGAAAGATTTAAAAATATTTCCTTACAGGATAAGAGCAAAGTATTTAATACAGAATTAACCGAAGCACTTGAATTGGATAATTTGTTAAAGACAGCTGAAGCTACTGTTTACGGAGCTTACAACAGAACTGAAAGCAGAGGAGCACATACAAGGGAAGATTTTCCGCTGCGAAATGATCAGGAGTGGATGAAGCATACGTTTGCATTTGAAAAACATGAAGCTGTACCTGAGTTAAAGTATAAGCCGGTAGTAGTGACGAGATTTCAGCCGATGGAAAGGAAATACTGATCAATTATCAATGTTCAATGATCAATGTGCAATCGTTTAAAGAAATAAGCTCTAATAATTATGCGGGCAAGATATCAGGTGCTGGTAATACCTTTTACATTTAAACATGAATTAGAAGTCGCAATTTTTCTGAGAAGGGACGAGAGTTACTGGCAATTCATAGCAGGAGGAGGCGAAAATAACGAAGAACCGTTTGAGGCTGCAAAGCGTGAATCGTTTGAAGAAGCAGGGATCGAATCGGAGAATAATTTTATTAAACTGGAAACAATATCATCCGTCCCGAAAATATTTTTTGCAGATCATAAGAATGAAAAAGGTTTGTGGGTGATACCGGAGTATTGTTTTGCAGTTAAAGTTGAATCTCAATTGATGAATATTTCTAATGAACACACCGATGTTATGTGGGTAAATTATGATGAAGCTGTAAAGCATTTGAAATATGACAACAATAAAACAGCGCTTTGGGAATTAAGACAGAGAATAATTGAAAAGGATATAAAACTTTAAGTAACTTAAATTACAATGACCGTTAAAAAAAATCTTTGTTTAAATTCCGGAATATTGATTCTTTTAATGCTGTTCGTTCAAACAATTAGCGCGCAGAATGACCCCATAAAGTTTAGCCTTGGGGAATATAATTTCAAAGCAGTTTATGACACGACAAATTACTCTTCTGTCTTGACCGTGAATAAAAAAGGAAATAACATTTACTCTGCAATTTTTATCGGACGTATCGATTCGATACACGCAGACAATCTTAATAAGGAAGGTCAGACAAACATTTTTGTTGACAACTTCTCCGGCGGAGCACACTGCTGCTTCAATGTTTATCTTGGATATATTTCCGATAATAGCTTTACAATTTCAGATAGCCTGAGTCTTGGAAATTCGGATTATGAGATTAAAGACCTTAATGGTGACGAGATGAGGGAAGTATTTGCATACAATGATGTCTTTGCTTATGCGTTTACAAACTATGCACAGTCTGAATTTTCACCTTTGGTTTTTACTGTTGAGAATAATAAATTTATAAATGTAACTTCGAAATTTCCCGGCGTGATCAATTCTGACATCGAGAGATTAAAGACTGCTTTGAAAACATATACTGACAAGGGATTCAGTTGTCCCGCTGCAGATACGGCAAATACATTCAATACTGACGCAGGTGCTGTCAAAGCAATACTGGCTCCGCTGGTAATGGATTATTTTAATCTCGGGGAAGTTCAGACAGGATATGAATTTGTAAATTCGGTTTACAGTTGCCCGGATAAAGACAAATTCATCAGCATTCTAAAAAACGAATATAAATTAAAATAGAATATTAGATTATAATGGATGTACAATTAAAAATTTTAAGATATAATCCTGAGAATGACAAGGAACCGTATTTTCAGGATTTCAATGTAAAGAATGTAACGGGGGACTGGAGGCTGCTTGATGTTCTTCATGAAATAAAGTGGAACTATGACGGTTCACTTACATTCAGAAGGTCTTGCGCACACGGTATTTGCGGCAGTGATGCAATGAAGGTGAATGGAAAGAACCGTCTTGCCTGCGCACTGCTTCTTAAAGATATTAATTATAAGAAGTCAATTGTGATTGAGCCGCTTCCTTTTTTACCGATAATTAAAGATCTTGTTGTTGACATGACAACATTTTATGAAAAGTATGAAGTTATAAAACCATATCTCATAAACAATACTCCTCCGCCTCCTAACCGTGAACGGCTTCAGTCCAATGAAGATGCCGAAAAAATATTTGAATCGGCAAAATGCATTCTTTGTGCAGCATGCACTACAAGCTGTCCTTCGACATGGACAAATGAAAATTACATAGGTCCGGCTGCTATGCTCAGAGCTTATCGTTATATTTACGATACCCGGGATGAAGGTGCAGATGAGAGAATGGATATTCTCGATACGCCTGACGGAATCTGGAGATGCCATACAATTTTTAACTGCATAGAAGCATGTCCGAAAGAGATTAACATTACCTGGCATCTGTCACAGCTGAAAAGAAGGATATCGTCAAGAGAGATTTAATTGAAAAAGTAAATTTTTTTGAAAAAGAAATCGCCTTACCTCAGGATTTCAACAAGCAATATCCATGCATCGAGTATGGCTTTTACGTATGATAAAACAATTGCCGGAACAATCCAGTACATTCCCTCCTCTCCTTCAATAATCAACAGAACCGAGCAGATAATATAACACATTATCGTGATTGTATTTATGACGGGATAAAATTTAGTATATATCCTATGCCTGGATTCTTTATCTTTAAAAAGCAGTATATCAAGTCGTGTAATAATTAATGCGGCAGCTGATGTTATTATAAGAACTGTAACTCCGTAAAATGACGTTGGTCTGTCAGGAACAAGAAAAAGAATTGAAACAATCAGAATTATCAAAAGGAATATCAAAGCCAGCATCCCTCTGTTGACCAGTCTTTGAACTGATATAATCTTCTGCAGATTAATTGAAATGCCGATAAACAATAATCCTGTCAGCGTTGCCGAAGAACCGACACATGCCATAAAAAAATCATGCCATTGAATCATGTTTGTAATACGAAAATTTTGATTTCAGCATTTGTGAAATTATCAGGACATAGCAGAAGGTTCAATTCATCAAAGAATACACAATGATATTCGTGCCCATCTTAAACGCTTCTTCCCTTTTTTCGGGAGGATCCTGATGTTCTTTGGTATCAGCCCAGCCGTCGGATATATTTGTTTCAAAAGTATAGTAAACACACATCCTTCCGTTTTTATAAATACCGAATCCCTGAGGAGGTTTCTGATCATGCTCATGAATTTTTGGGAGACCGTTTGGGAAGCTGTATTGTGAATTGTAAATTTTATGATTGAAAGGAAGCTCTTTAAGTTCTTCTTCCGGAAAAACTTTTTTCATCTCGCGCTTAAATGAAACATCCATTCCGTAATCATCATCAGCATAGATAAAACCTCCCGACTCACAATACTTTCTTAATCTCGCCGTTTCACTTGATGAAAATTCTATGTTACCGTGACCTGTAATCAGTATGAACGGATAATTGAAAATATCATCTGAAGCAACATTAACGGAATAAAACTTTGGCTCATCCACATCAATGGTTGTATTCTTTTTCAGATATTCCATCATATTAACTTCGGCAGACGGATCATTATACCAGTCGCCACCACCGGAATATTTCAACCTTGCAATTTTAAACGGAGATGAGTTTTTGTTAACACCGTCAGTCTGTGAAAACAATGATGAACTAAGAATAAGGAGAATAACTATAGAGAATATATATTTTATCATAAAATTATAAACCTTGCAAAGGTAAAATAAATTCGCGTTTGATACAATTAAAATCCGCAGAGTAAACAGCAGAGTGTCGGGATCTCCCATTTAAATCTCGCACCGGAATTTAATATTTCTTTTTTAGGCTATTGGGAGTAATTTTCAAAAAATACTCTAATGAATAATTCACTGTCCGGGATGCTCAGTACAAAATTCTTTAGCTTGAGCCATCTTATCGGAAATACCCCTCTTCTCGAAATTGAAATCAGATACAAAAATAAGTTAAGAAAAATTTATGCAAAATATGAAAGCCTGAATATGACAGGCAGTATAAAAGATAGAATGGCTTATTATATACTGAAAAAATCATATGAAAAAGGTTTGATCAAAGAAGGTGATATAATCGCTGAGGCAACAAGCGGTAACACGGGAATATCCTTTTCCGCTATAGGAAAAACTCTCGGACATTCAGTAACCATATTTATGCCTGACTGGATGAGCCGTGAGCGGGTTGACCTTATACACAGTTTCGGTGCCGAAATCGTTCCTGTAACCAAAGAGCAGGGAGGTTTTCTGGGAAGTATTGAACTTGCAGACAGAATGGCTGAAAAAAACAAAAATGTTTTTTTACCTCATCAGTTCTCAAATCCGGGTAATATCTCCGCACATTACGAAACCACAGGACCTGAAATTTGGTGGCAGCTGAGTTTTAAAGGATTAAAGCCTGATGCTTTTACGGCTGGAGTTGGTACCGGAGGTACTATAATGGGTGCCGGTCAATTTCTTAAAAAAATGAATCCCGGAATTTTTATTCATCCTATGGAACCTGCGGAGTCCCCTACTCTTACAACCGGTCACAAGGTTGGTAAACACAGGATACAAGGTATTTCAGATGAATTCATTCCTCCGATAGTAGATCTTAAATTATTAGACCATGTAGTACCTGTTCATGACGGTGACGCTATTATAATGTCTCAGAAACTTGCAACGCTGGGACTTGCCGTGGGAATTTCTTCCGGAGCTAATTTCATTGCCGCTCTTATGATTCAGAATGAACTTGGAGATGATGCTGTGGTTGCAACAGTTTTCCCGGATTCAAATAAAAAATACCTTAGTACCGATCTTCTGAGAATCGAACCCGTTAAAGAAAATTTTTTATCAACCGATGTTGAAACAATCACATTTACGGCAATGAAAAGAGTTTGCAATACATGCTGTGATCTGTACAATTGTGATCAGAAACTGTTTAAAGTTGAAATGAAAAAATAAAATGAGGTATGAGGTATGAGATATGAGATATGAGATCTGAGATCTGAGATATGGTTACAATTCATAGCTTACAGATTTATAGCTCATATTCAATAGCAACATAAATATTTAATAACTCATAGTTCAGCTCATACCTCAAACCTCATACCTCATACCTCAAACCTCATACCTCATACCTCAAACCTCATACCTCATACCTCAAACCTCATACCTCATACCTCAAACCTCATACCTCATACCTCATACCTCATACCTCTTAGCTAAAATTTCATTGTTAAAAAGCAAAGTCATATCCGACTTTAAAATATTTAGCAACATACTGAAGATTTTCACCGCTCATGTTTACTACTGCATATGCACTGCTGCCCGCAAAGAATTCATACTGGAAAATAGAATTCCATAATGCTTGTTGTGAAATATTATCTCGCTGAAAATAAGATCTGATAAAAAATTTCGGTAAGACTTTCCAATCCATCCTTGTATTGAGTATTGTTCTTTTTTCGCCTGCAATGTCATAGAAAGTCAGACTCGCGCTTAAAGCCAGCCTGTCAAATAAGAATACATTCCCGCTCAAGTAAGGATTTTTCAAAAAATCTCCGAAATAAGGTCCGAAAAAGTATCCGAGATTAAGATAGTTAGTTCCCAGAAATATGCTTGCATTATATTCCTGAGCAGTATTTGTAAATGTAATTACATCACCGTTTTCATTGAACGAATTAGGTCTGTTATATTCAAAGTACTGATTAAACCGCAGCCATTCGGCAACTTTAAAATTATTATTTATTGACCAGTTATTTTGAAAATTAAATCCTGATGGAAAATTCACATCGGTTTCCAAAGTGCTCAGCTTATAAAAACCTCCGTTGACATTCCAGTCACTGAAATATTGTCTGTCAAAAACAAATTTGTATCCGCCGGAAATATTCATTCCATCGTAATTATTCGGAAGACTTGTATTGTTGTTAAAATAAGTGGAAGCATAAAATCCCGGATTGACCCTGTTATAACTGACATCGGCATAAGGTCCTCCTGCGTCATTATACTGATAATATCCGTAGAGATTATAAGCCATTCCCTGCTCCGCATGCCCCGGCACGCTTGAGGCACTGTTTGCAAACTGAGCCTGAAATCTCAGAGGATTATCCGGAAACCTGTATGAACCGTCAAAAGCCAGCACATTTTCACTATATCCCGTAGCATCATTATTTGAATTAATATAGAGTGATCCTATGTTTAAATTTTTGAAATTCATATTAGGTCTGGCTATAAAAAAATGTCTTCGTTGATTTTCGTTATCGGTGTCCTCTACAAGTACAATCCCGGCTTTCAAAACATCACTCCGGTAAGAATAATTGAATCCGTATTTGATATTATCAATTGCGCGGGTATAAAACAAATTTATAGGTGTCCTGAACAAATCAAGATCCCGGCTGAAGAATGATCTTTTTTCTTGCAAAAAAATAGGTTGTGCATATAAATTGAATCTGAAAGGATCCGCTTCTAAAGTTGATTCATCAGGATTTAATGTAGCTTTGAGCTTATGATTATCCAGACTGACATTAATATCACCTCCAATCCTCAGAGTATCATTCGGACCGTTATTAGCACTTTGACCAACAGCAAAAGGAATCACATTAAAGTTCAAATTCAGTTTTTCATCAAAAGGTGTTGTAAGATCAAACTGATATGTATTCTTTAGTGAAAGCAGTTCGCTGTCCGGTACTAATGAATAATAATAATATGTTCCGTCTTCTTTGTAGGAAAACATCTGGACATCAACTCCGATTTGCTTTGTGTTTTTATTCTGAAGTCTGTCAACGGGGATTTTTACTTCTGTTTGTATGTGACCGGGTTTACCGTCTTTTGGTTCTGCCAAAATTTTAGAGCTTACATACCAGACCCAGTCCCACTCACTTGATTGATTCCTTTGATTGTAAATAATGGCATCTCTTTGATTGTTAAGAAAGCTGAATGAAAAGAAATATCCGTTCTGATGTTTGTTTTCTAAATCAAGAAGAATGAAAAATTCATTTTCATCTTCGGTGCTTCTGTCACGTGTAAGAGATTTCGAGATGATTTTTCCTTTTGGGTAATAATCAAAACCAAAATAAATTGCATCTTTGGTTTGTTTGATGTAGACTGTTGTGCTGTCGTAGGAGTTATCTTCAGATTTAGGAATAAATTTATAAAAGTTCGTAAAAACTTTTGCCCCGCTCCATTCTGTATCGTTTAATTTTCCATTTATTTCGGGGCTCGCGATTTTCATTCCCTGAGTCTGAGAATACAAAAGGACATTACAGATAAATGAAAAAATTAATACCAAAATGGTAATATAATTTTTCATGGTATTTCAAATTTAGATTTTATTAAAAATTTTAATTTAAATTAAAAGAACTGTAAGGTTGTGACCCGGGAAATTTTGTAAACTTTTGTAACAAGACGTAAGATCGTTAAAAAGGTTTCAGTGACAAAAAACATTTTCAAACAGGGATAAGGTCCCTGTTTGAAATGATCTTAACTTTTTGAATAAATGTAAAGATGCAGAAATTTTATTTGTTAGGCTGAGGAGTAACTCTTAGGTAAGGTTTTATTTTTTTAAACCCCTTTGGAAATTTTTTTACGGCTTCCTCATCGTTAATTGAATTCACAATAATGCAATCCTCACCGTCTTTCCAGTTTACCGGAGTAGCAACACTGTAGTTTGCCGTAAGCTGAAGGGAATCAATTGCTCTTAGTATTTCGTTAAAATCCCTGCCGGTGGATGCCGGATAAGTAAGAGTAAGCTTGATTTTTTTATCGGGACCGATTACAAATACTGATCTAACGGTTAATTTATCGTCAGCATTCGGATGTATCATGTCATAAAGTGATGAAACGAATTTATTATCATCGGCTATCATTGGAAAGTTAACGGTTGTATTCTGTGTCTCATTGATATCTTTAATCCAGTCAGTGTGAGCGCCAAGCGGATCAACACTCAGTCCTATAACTTTCACATTTCTTTTATCAAATTCATCTTTGAGTTTAGCGACCATACCGAGTTCTGTCGTACAAACTGGTGTAAAGTCTGCCGGATGAGAGAATAAAACCCCCCATTTGTCACCGAGCCATTCATGAAACATAATTTCACCCTCGGTTGTTCTTGCACTGAAATTCGGAGCAGTGTCTCCTAATCTTAAAG
>CAYNTN010000024.1:0-42427 GCA_964399995.1 uncultured Ignavibacteriaceae bacterium | reverse complement strand
ACAAACTCAACAAACTCAACAAACTCAACAAACTCAACAAACTCAACAAACTCAAATACTCAACTACTCAACTACTCAACAAACTTACTTATTCGGCAGCGGTATGGAATCCGGAATTCCCATAAGAGGGAAATCTTTTCTGAGAGGATAATACTCAAACTCATCCGGCATATACATTCTTCTAAGATCAGGGTGATTTAAAAAATTAATACCCATCATGTCATAAGCTTCTCTTTCATACCAGTTGGCTGACTTCCAGACAGGGACAAGGCTTTCCATTTCCGGTTTATTACTGTCTAATTTTATTTTAACAAAAATTCTCTCGTTGTTCTCAATTGAAATCAAGTTATAAATCATTTCGAATCTGTATTTCTTTTCGAATCTGTCAACGCAGACTGCATCAACGCATGAATTAAATTTTAATGATTCATTATTTTTCAAAAATTTGCATGCATCCAAGACGTTATCCTTGTTTATTATTAACCCGGGAGTTCCGTTAACATCATAATATTCTATGGTGAAATTTGAGTCGAGGAGTTTTGTTTTAAGAAGGTTGAGTCTTTCGCTGTTCATTTTTTTTGTTTGAAACAAACTTACTCAATATTAATTTTATTTTAAACAACAAAAAACCCGCCATTAAGACGGGTTTATCTTTTCTCAGAAAATTTATTTTGATTTTATTTTACCAGCTGCATTTTCTTTGTTTCAACAAATGATCCTGCCTCAAGTCTGTAATAGTAAGTACCGCTGGAAAGAGAGCTTCCGTTAAATTCAGCCTGATAAGATCCTGCAGATTTGAAACCGTCAAAAATATTTTCAACGATCTGACCGAGTGAATTAAAAACGGTTAATTTTACATTGGATGCTTTTGGAATATCAAAATTAATTTTTGTTACAGGGTTAAACGGATTCGGATAATTCTGTTTTAATGCAAAATTGTCGGGAATATTTGTACCGTTTTGAATTATGCTTGTCGTTCCGGCATAGTCAACATCATCAAGCTGGACATAATATCCATTTATTGCCACATCCATATTGTATCTGAATCCCACATAAATATTCTGACCGGTATAAGCGCTTAGGTCAACAAAGTATTGTCCAAACGATCCGTAAACTGACCCGATAGGAAAAAAGATGTTCTGAAAGCGATTAGCAGGATTTGATAAAAATGATGCGGGGGTTGAATCGCCGGTACTAATCCAGATTGAAAGGCTGTCGCTGAATGAAGCTGAACCGCCGGTAACCCAGAAGCTGATATAACCATCTCCGGGTACATTAAAAATTCTTTGTGTAACTAACCAGGCATCCGATACTCCGGAACCGACACCGGTCCACCAGCTTACGCCGATAGATTTATTACCTGAATGAACGACACTTAAACTTGTTGCTAATCCCGGAAGATTAATGCCGGCAGGTCTTACAGTCCAGTTCCATCCCGGTTCAAGTGTATCCGTGGGAGAGTTATTCCATACAGACCATCCCGGGGGCGGGGCTGCAGTGTCTGATGTTTCAAAGCCCTGTGACCAAATTACGGGCTGTGATTTTGCAATGTTGAGGGTAATAAATAATAAAAATAGGGAAATGTAGATTTTTTTCATGATTTTTATTTTTAGGTTTAAAAAATTAGTTAATTGAAAAACTTCCTTCCTGTCCTGATTGAATTTTATCCTGAAGCATCATTAAAGCTTTCAAAAGATTATCAGGTCTTGGAGGACACCCCGCTACATAAACGTCAACAGGTAAAAACTGGTCAATTCCCTGTACGACAGAATAGGTTCTGTACATTCCGCCGCTTGATGTACATGCACCCATTGCGATCACCCATTTTGGATCAGGCATCTGGTCATAAATTTTTCTGACGACCTGAGCCATTTTATAAGTAGTAGTTCCGGCAACTATCATTACATCCGACTGTCTCGGGGAAAACCTGAACACTTCACTTCCGAATCTGGAAATATCAAATCTTGGTCCGGCTGCTGCCATCATTTCAATGGCACAACAGGATATTCCCATTGGCATCGGCCATAATGCGTTCTTTCTCGACCATTTTATAAGTTCATCTATTTTTGAAGTTACAAAACCGTCTTTAGATAATTTTTCCTCTAATCCCATTTTAAAGCTCCTTTTTTTATTACATAAATATAACCGACAAGCAGAATAACAATAAAGACCATTACGCTTATAAAAGTATAAATCATTTTTATCTGGTCTAAATTAATAAATGATACTGCCCATGGATATAAAAAAACTACTTCAATGTCGAACAAAATAAATAATACAGCTACCATGTAAAATTTAACAGAAAACCTGTCGTGTGCAGTTCCCACCGGCTCGACTCCGCTTTCGTAGGTTGATAATTTCTCTTTATTTGGTCTTGATGGTCCGAACAAAGAAGAAAATCTTACATTTGTAACTGCAAACAATACCGATATGATCAGTATTATAAAAATTGGTATATAAGATTCAAGCATGTTTCAATATAATTTTTTTTTTGATTAATTTTAATGAAATTTTTACGATGGCATCGCGCTCCTCGATGCCATCGCTCTAAACTTTATGATACATTTTCTCAATCTCATCCTTAAATTCTTCCTCAACAAATTTTCTTTTCACTTTCATTGTCGGTGTAAGCTCGCCTGCTTCAATGCTGAAAGATTTTTCAATTAATGTAAATTTCCGCACACGCTCATAGTTTGCAAGATCCTTTTGAATATTATCAATGTCTTTCTGTATTAGCTTCATTAAAGACTTATCTTTTAATAGTTCCGTATAAGAATCTGTTTTGATATCATGTTTCTTCGCGTATGATGTTAACAGTGCCTTATCCGGAACAATCAAAGCCGTTATGTACATTCTTTCATCTCCTATTACTGTAACATTTTCAAAATATCCTAATCGCATAATAAGATCTTCTATATGTGCCGGAGCCACATATTTACCGCCGGATGTTTTCATTAATGACTTTTTCCTGTCAGTGATCATTAGATAACCGTCGGAATCAATTTCCCCGATATCCCCTGTAAATAACCATCCATCCTTTATTATTTCATCAGTATTGATTTGATCTTTGTAATATCCTTCCATCACAAGATCACCGCTTATCATAATTTCATTGTCATGTGAAAGTTTTACTTTTACTCCTTCAAGTGGAACACCCACCGTACCATATTTATTTTCATCCGGTTTATTGACCGATACAACAGGTGATGTTTCTGTGAGTCCGTAGCCTTCAATTATGGTAATGCCTATATTATCAAAGAATTCTCCCGTTGTTTTATTCAAAGCTCCTCCGCCTGAAACAAAAAATCTTATTTTACCGCCCGTCTTGGCACGGATTTTTTTGTAAACCAGTTTGTCAGCAATTTTCCACTTTAGAGAATTCCTGGATTCTTTATTTGAAGCAAGATCAATAGCCCAGAGAAATATCTTTTTTTGTAACCCCTTCATGTCATCGCTGCTGTTGATAAGTTTATTATAAATTTTATCAAGCAAACGCGGAACGGTAATTACAATTGTCGGATTTGTTTCGGCAAGTTGCTTTGCAATCGTCTCAATGCTTTGTGCATAAAAAATTTTTGCCCCGCAAAAAAAAGGTAAATAGTAACCGGCTGTTCTTTCATAAGAATGTGAATAGGGTAAGTAAGATAAAAATGCATCGTTCTCATCTATTGTAAGAAACTTCTGGCAGGCAGTCACATTAGAATGAATATTTCTGTGTGAAAGCATTACTCCCTTGGGAAGCCCTGTTGTACCTGATGTGTATATAATAGTTAATAAATCATTACCAGATACCTTTTCAGATAATTCTTTCAGCTGAATCAAAATTTCATTCCCTGACAGACCTGCATTGCTGTTAACAATTTCTTTGAATGAAATAATTGTCTCATCTTTGTACTTTTCGGTATCAATGTTTTTATATACGACTAATTTTTTTAAATCAGGCAGACCGGATTTAACGGATAAAATCTTATCAAGCTGCATTGAATTTGATACGAAACATATTTTTGATTCCGAGTTTTCCAGTATATATTTTACTTGTGCTGCAGAAAGGGATGTATAAATCGGAATTGTAATCAGTTTTGAGAACATACATGCAAAATCCGTAATCACCCAGTCAACTGAATTCTCAGAGATTATAGCAACTTTATCAGATTCTTTTAATCCCTGCTTTTGAAAAAACCCGATAACACTATGAATTTTTTGAATAAGCTGCCCGCTGTTTAAGGAAAAATATTCATCATCTTCTTTCGTAAAAAATATTTCCTTCTCAAATCCTCTTTTTTCAATATACTCTGTGAACAAGTTAGTTAAAGTGTTTTTCATTTTTTGTTTAATAATTGCTTAATGAATAGTTTTAAATGAGTGGAATATGAATTTAAGTCAATATATACTTGATTGTTTTATGCCAAAATACTAATTTGACCTCAAAAATAAACCTGCAATTATTGATGTCCTTAAAGAAGTTGTTGAAGAATTTTTTACTTACCTTTTCCCTTATTCTGATAGGTGTTTTTTCCGCAAATATTTCAAATTCACAGACAGTCAGATATACTTACCCCAAACCGAAATGGACAATAGTTATTGGTCCGGCATGGAATCTTGCCACCAATGATGCTTACGGAAGAGCAAATTATAGCAATCAGGATCAGGTTTTAGCGGACAATTACGGAATGAGATGGGGATGGGGAGCTTTTCTGGAAGGGAAATACAGCTTTGGTAAGAAAATGAGAAGCGACAGAGTATTCTTAGGGGTTGACTATAAAGGAATGGCAAATTCTGATTTTGAAGGTAGTGATAAAGCAAATCAAACAAAGTTTGATTTTGTTACAATAGATGCAGGCTATGAATATTTGTTTTACGGGACATCAAGTTTCAGAAGTTATTACGGCGGCGGTCTCACAGGAAATATTATTTCAGGTTCCTACAATCCTAATCCTTCAACTACTGATACAACAAACATTTCCAGAACTTTTGAATCTTCTTTTAGGTTAGGAATGGAACTTAAAGCCGGTCTCGAATTTATTTTAAAGAATAAAAACAGAAATTTAGGAATTAGCATAGGTGCAAAATACAACCTGACAAATTTATTTACCGATAATAATGCAGACATTACACCGGGTCAGTCTGAAAGTTTAAATGACGGTAGCGGAAGTCCGGGACCGGGATTCAAAAGGTACATTGGTATTGTAAGCGTAGATGTCGGATTTACTATTTATCCTGATGTAAAAAGAAAAGTAAGGAAATAAATATTTCAAAAATTTTACTTATCATAAATTCTTCAAAAAAATCTATCGCAAAAAATCTACACTTATATAATTAAAAGCCAGTAAAATTAATATTCACAGAAAATTCCGGATTGTATTTGCAGTCATTATAATTACGATTATTATGTCTAACTTTTATTCCTGCGAAGAGAATAATGATACTGTAATTGATACTTCAATTTCTTCTCCCGTGATACAGGATCCCTCCCAGTCTGCAGATACGATTTTCACAACTTCAGCGAGTCCGGTAATTAATTTTAATGTCTCTGTCTCGGTAAACACAAATGAAGGCTCTTCAATAAATAAAGTAACATGTACCGTTTTTGATCCCCATGGGGATGGAATAGGACAATTTAATATGACCGGCAGTTCCGGGTCGAATCCTGCAACCTATTCAGCCACAGTAAATATAACCGGCATTCAATGTCTGTTGGTCGGTATTTATAGAATGGAGTTTGTAGCTGAAAATAATTCGGGATTATTCAGTAATTTAATTACATCAGATTTCACAGTCATAAATACTGCGAATGTTCCTCCGGTAATTACAAGTACAAATTTACCCGACAGCGTAGTGAGACCTCTGCCCGGAGATTCATCTTTATTAACGATCACAATTAATGTTAATGATCCGGATGGTCTGTGTGATTTAAAGGATGTTACATTTGTAACCGTCAGACCAAACGGAGTGACTCTGCCTCCTATCCCGATGTTTAACGAAGGGAACGGCCTGTTTGCATTTTCAAATTATGTTTCATACAGCACTGATCCTACTTCATACGGATATTATAAATATACTTTTACAGCAAGAGATAATTCAAATTTATTAAGCGCTCCTGTTACTGACAGCATTAAATTTGTTCAGCCATAAAATTATGAGATATATTTTTTTAATATTATTTGCCGCCAATTTTTCATTTGCTCAGATTATTCATAAAGCTGAAGACTATAAAGTCTACAAATATGATTTAAATAATTCCGGTATAAAAACCAGCAACCGAATTTTATCAGGCTCTCAAACTGTCATTCCGGTGAATGTAAATACTCCGATAAGTAATTTTATTACCGACATAATATTAAACGGAGATACTGTGTGGTTTGCAACCGGCAGCGGGATCATGAGAACAGTAAATTTCTTTAACAGCTTTCAGTCTTATGCAGGCTTAGCACCGTTTGGAAGCGACGACATAGCAGGATTTAATATTAATAAAAGTGTGCTCGTTGTTGCAACAGCGGTCAGTCAGGAAATTAACAGTGAATCAATCCCTGTAGGTACGGGAATAAAAGTTTCTACTGATTACGGACTCAACTGGTCCGCTTATCCTCAGCCCATGGATGCACTGACGGATACGATCGTCGTTTATGGCTCTAACAATCTGAAGGCTTTGCCGATAGTTGTACCTCAGCAAAATCTTTCTTACGATGTTGCAATTACTCGTACTCAAAATGATCTCAGCAATTATACCATCTGGATATGTTCTTTTGCCGGCGGATTGAGAAAGAGCACTGATTACGGAAATACATGGCAGAGAGTAGTTCTGCCTCCCGATAATCTTGACAGTGTAAACATAAATGTAAGCGGATATAATTTTATCGTTAGTCCCAGAGATAATAATCAGGGAGGAAGTCTTAATTACCGTGTATTCAGCATTACTGCTGTTAATGATTCTACTTTGTATGTCGGAACAGCTAATGGCATAAATAAGTCAACAAGCTGGGGAGTGAACTGGAGAAAATATAATTTTCAGAATACTGATCCGACTGCAAGCGGTAACGGTATCTCAGGAAATTTTGTAGTAAATCTTGATGTCCAAAAATTTAACGGAAAAGAAATTATATGGGGAGCAACACGACAGGCTGAGGGAACTGCTGAATATAATGCTTTGAGCTATACTTCAAACGGAGGAAATAACTGGTTCAGTACATTAGATGATTATAAACCTAATGGAATGTCATTTAAAGATTCCATTGTATATGGATTTACTGATGAAGGGCTTTGGAGAGGAGTTTTCGGAACTTTCAACTGGGCAAAGCCGAGTGTTATTTATGATGAAAGAACCAAAGATCAGTTAAGAACTTCATTGTTTTACTGCGGCAATCATATTGGTGATACATTATATTTCGGGAGTGCAGATGGTATGCTGAAAACTATTGAATACGGGCAGCCATGGATCGGCAAATGGACTATTTACCGGGAGATCTCACCGATTGATCTGTCATCGGATATAAAAACCTATGCAGCACCGAATCCGTTTTCTCCGGATGATGAGATAACAAGAATCTATTATAAAAGCACCACAAGTGTAACAAAAATAACAATTAACATTTATGATTTCGGAATGAATTCTGTCAGAACAGTAATTCAGAATGCAACAAGAGCAGGAACTGACGTCTTGTTTACGGCATGGGACGGGAAAAATGATAATGGAGTTCAGGCAGCAAACGGAGTTTATTTTTACAGAGTTGAGTTTGACGGAGAGAATCCGGTTTGGGGGAAAATTATTTTACTACAGTAAACTATGAATTTAATGATTAGAAGGATAGCTATGATTTGTTATAAAAAAATTTTTGAATTCAAAACATCTTAGGGCATTGAAAAAATTTGTTATATCAATATTATTCTTAATCTGCTTTTTTGATTTGAGTCATGCACAGGTTGGAAGTTTTGCAGGTGCTTTTTCAAGACTCGGATTCAGTGCGCGCGGAATGAGCATGAGCAATGCGATGGTTTCAGATGTTTTTGGAGACATTAACGGGATTTACAATCCGGCTCTGGCAACATTTCAGGAAGTTGGTCTGGTGAATCTTGGTTACAGTTTTTTAAGTCTGGACAGGAAATTAAATTTCGTCGGATACACAACTAAAGTCAAATTGCCTAAGCAAAAATCGGGCGGTGCGGGAATTACAGTTGCGTGGATAAATGCCGGCGTTGATGATATTGACGGAAGAGACAATGATACGAAACAGATCGGAATGTTTTCTACATTTGAAAATGAATTTTATCTGGGTACTGCTTTTATAATTGATGAAAAAGTTTCTCTTGGAGTCGGCTTTAAATTATATTATGCAAAGCTTTACACCGACATTACAACTTCTTCTTTTGCACTGGATTTCGGCGGTACTTACAAAGCAAGCAGCAACCTTGCATTCGGAATAGCACTAAAAGACATCGGGGCAAAATATGAATGGCAGACTTCGGATTTATACGGCAGTCTCGGCAATACTACCGAAGATAAATTTCCGACATTACTGGATTTAGGTGCAACTTATCTGCTGCCGAAAAATTTTGGAATAGCTTCACTTGCAATACGTCAGATTTTTAATCCGTCTGTCACAACGACCAATGATACAGCGACATCAGGAGACATCACCAATAACACAGTTGTCAGATTCGGGTTTGAAGTAAATGTGATACCTCAGGTAAAATTCCGGGCAGGTCTCGACAGAATTGATTTCAACTCCGATGATTTTACAGGGAATCTTGAACCTTCATTCGGTTTGGGATTAAACAAAAATTTTTCACAAAGCATAAATCTGGGAATAGATTATTCTTTTCAATTAGAACCCTTTACACATGATCCGGTTCAAGATATAGGAATAGTTTTTAAATTTAAATAGTCATGAAATTAAATAATAAAATTCTAATATCAATAATTTATCTTACGGCATTTTTCAATAATGAATTGTTTGCTCAAAATGACGGAGCCGGGAATACCGGTTTATCATTTCTGAAATTCGGAGCAAGCGCAAGAGCAATAGCAATGGGAGATGCCTATTCATCAGTTTCTGAAGATGCCACTGCTTACATTTACAATCCGGCAAGATTAAATTTCGGAGTTAAAAGCAATCTTACTCTGATGCATAATTCATCTGCGCAGGACCTTACTACTGATTATATTTCAATTAAATTTCCTCTTGGCAAAACTGTATCAATGGGTATTGGATTTTTTACTACCAGCGTTTCGGATATTCAAATCCGTAACATACCCGGAGCATCAATTGATGAATTCGATACTAGAAACCTTTCTACCGGTGTTTCTTTCGGATATTTAGTAAACCCGAATATATCGATCGGACTTACCGGCAAATTTCTCTTTGAAAAAATTTATGTAGATGAATCTTCCGGATTTGCCTTTGATCTTGGCTCAAATTATTCTAAAGATAATCTAAGTCTTTCATTTGTTATATCAAACATAGGCTCAATGAATGAACTGAAGTATGAAAGCTCCAAACTCCCGACATTAATGAGATTAGGTGGGAGCTACAAAGGAGTCGCTGATAAATTCAGTTATAATCTTGCATTAGAAGGTTTCAAAGTTTTAGACGGAGGAACTTTTCATGTGAATACAGGCGGAGAAGCAGGATACAAAGAGACTGTTTTCCTCAGACTTGGATATCAGACTTCTTATGAAAACAGAGGGCTGACAACGGGTGTCGGTTTTAAATACAAAGCACTGAATCTTGACTATGCTTTTGTTCCCTATACAAGTGATTTCGGAACGGGCAATACGATTTCACTCGGGATTTCTTTCTGACACTCTCTTAAGTGAATGATATGTCTTCACTATATTTCAGATTAAATAATTATTTAAACGACGGGAAAAATTTCTATAAAATATTTTTTTTTCTCGTTGTTTTTTTATGCATTGTAAAATTACCTTCTCTCCTAACTTCTGACATTCAGCCATGGGATGAAGGAATGTATGCTACAAGAGTTCTTTCAATTCACGAAAACGGAGACTTTGTGGATCAGAGCCCGCATTCCGTCGGAGAATTTTATTCTGCATCCCATCCGCCGCTTCTGATCTGGACCGGATATTTCATGACACTGATTTTCGGTGTAAGCGATATAATTCTGAAACTAACCGTATTTATAATTTCGTTACTTTGTGTTCTTCTGATTCTATTAATCGGAAGAAAGCTCTTCTCGGCAGAAACCGGATTTTCTGCAGCTCTTATTTTCTGCAGCAATATTATTTTTGAAGTATTCTCGCAAAGGTTTCAGCTGGATATTCCCTATACTTTCTTCATACTCCTTTCATTCTATTTAATATTTCTTTACAACGAGTCGCTGAAGAAAAAATATCTCATTCTGAGCGGTGTTGCTTTCGGCTGCTGTCTGATGACTAAAATACTTGTCGGATTTTATATCCCTATGATTTTATTTATCAGCTGGTTTTTTACAAAGGATAAGGTTAATTATAGGCTTAAAGATATTGTAATTTTAACAGTTATAGGAATTGCCTTAGCACTGCCATGGCATCTGTATATGCTTGCTGAACACGGAAGCCGATTCACTGATTATTTTTTTAAATTCCATTTATTTGACAGGGCGATATACGGTGTCGAAATGAATGAAAAAAGGTCAGGCATTTTTTATCACATCAACTATCTGCTTTCAATTATACCTTATGCCATCCTTGCATTTATGAGCCTATTCAGCAATCTGAAAAATTTTAACCGAAGAGACTGGAAAGAAATTTTTTGTGATGTCTGGTTTATTACAGGTCTGATTATTCTTGCTGTATTCAGAACCAAACTTGAAGTTTATGTCCTGATGATTCTGCTGCCGGCTTGTTTTCTTATTCCGGTTTATGTTAAAAAGATTGATGGAGAAAATGTAATAACTAAAATGCTTATACTGTTCTTTCTATTCATCAATACTCTTTGGTTTGCAACTGAATCAATCCGCCCTGAATTAAAAGACCTGGTGATTCACGGAAATAAAATAGTTTTCTTGGCATATATTTTATCAGCAACGGCATTGCTGATAATGCTGAGCAGGTTTTTAGCATACAGAATTGAACTACAAAAGACATTATATATCTTTATATTGATTTTCTTTTTTACAATAAATATCTATTACCTGCTCGTTATCCCTGACTGGGTAAACGGATATAAGCTGTCCGGAATAAAAGATTACATTGAAAAAAGCGGTAAGAAAAAAATTGTTTATGTCAGCAGTAATTACAGATATAACCCGCAGTTCAGTTTTTATTTTAACGGACTGAATCTAGGCTGGAAAGATCAGGGTTACAGATTTGAACTGATTGAGAAGATTGATAAAGACAATAAATTTGAAGATACAAAATATAAGCTGAATACCTACAGCGGCAAAGATTATTTCATCATACTTGAAAAAGATAAAATTAACAGGGCGGATGATTATTATCCGGAATTATTCATCCCGTATTACAATACCCTTGTAATGAAGGAAAGGGGATATGAACTTTATGAGAAACTTCAATGATTGAAATAATTAAAGCTTCGGATATTGAAAATGATCTTGAATGGAAGGAATTTATCAGAAACCAGTACAATCTATTCTTCGATCACAGGTTCATTTCTTATAATGATGAGTTTAAGAAAAGCATAAACTGGCATCATCTGAAGATCCGTGATACAGAATTGAAAAAAATTCTGGCTGTGATAATCGGCTGTGAGAAAACAATAGAGGGTAAGAAAGTTTACGTGTCGTGTGATGGAGTGAGCTTCGGCGGTTTTTTATGGAAAAAGAAATCGGATCTATTAAATTACTTTGAAATTATAAATGGATTCAAAATTTATCTTGCACAAAACAATTTTGACAGGTGCATTTTGAGAAATCCGCCTTTCCTTTACAATAAGTCGGTTAACGAGGAAACCGAATACTCGCTTGTCAAATCCGAATTTACAGTAACTAATGTTTCCATAACTAATATCATAGATTTAAATGAATTTGAATTTAAGAAAATATCCGAAACCAAGAAACGCTCCATAAAAAAATCTTTCGGAGATATAACGGTAAAAATTCTGGATGAAAGACTCGATAAGAACAATTTTAAAAATTTTTATGGGATACTCCTGGAGAACCGTGAACTGAAAAACGTAAGTCCTACACATTCTTTTGAAGAATTAATTTATCTTAAGAATAAACTTGAAGATGACATCATTCTGTTTACAGCTTTTATAGATAATAAGCTGGTTGCAATTTGTGTTCTGTTCTGCATTAATAAGGACATGATCCTGAACTTTTATCTTGCAGGTGATGAAAAATTCAAACCGGAAGGTGTTTCAGAATTCATTCTTTATAAATCAATTGAATGGTCAAAGGAACAGGGATACAGGTATTACGACATCGGAACTTCAGATACGGATGGAAAGCTTATCGAAGGCTTGTTTGCGTTTAAGAAAAAATTTCTTGCGCACGGATATTTAAGAAAGACATTTGAAATTAATTTAAAACGGGAAAGTTCACTTGAAAATTAAAAATAAAAGAATATTGCTGACCGGCGGTGCCGGTTTTATCGGAAGCACGCTTGCCGAAAAGCTGGTTAATGAAAATGAAATTCTTATTTATGATAATTTCTCAAGAGATTCTCTGAGAAATAAGAACATAAAATCAAAGAACCTGAAAGTTGTCAGAGATGATATTCTGAATTACGAATCTCTGAAAAAGCAATGTGAAAGCTTCAAGCCGCAGATTGCAGTTCATCTTGCTGCAGTCGCGGGGATTGATACGGTCATCATTAATCCAGTTAAAACCATGGACGTCAACATTAACGGAACACTGAATTTATTAAAAGCTCTGGAAAAATATTCGGACAGGCTTGAAAGAGTTCTGGATTTTTCTACAAGTGAAGTGCTCGGTGCTTATGCATATAAATCCACAGAGAAATCCCAGACAAATTTCGCTCCTGTAGGTGAAGGAAGATGGACATACTCTATCAGCAAAGTTGCCGGCGAACATTTAGTTAACAGTTATTACAAGCTGTACGGTTATCCTGCTGTTACAATAAGACCGTTTAATATCTACGGACCGGGACAGGTCGGTGAAGGAGCGATACAGATTTTCATAAAAAATGTTGTCCGGAATAAAAACATAGAAATTCACGGTGACGGTGATCAGATCCGCTCCTGGTGTTACATTGACGATATGATGGACGGTATTGAGAAGTGTATTACAAATAAAAAAGCGGTAGGTGAAATTTTCAATATCGGAAATCCAAAAGGTACAATTACAATTTCATCTTTAGCTGAAAAAATTATTTCACTTTGTAAATCCAAATCCAGGATTAAATATGTGCCAAAAAATTATGTGGATGTTGAGCTGAGAATTCCGAGTATTGAAAAAGCGAAAGAACTTCTGGGATTCATTCCAAAGATTGGTCTGAATGAGGGTATATTAAAAACATTCAGCTGGTATAAAAAAAACTTAAACAATGATCATTGACGCACACATACATATAGGAAAATGGAGCAGCATATTTTTTAATTATGAATCAACTGTAAAGCAGGCAATCGATGTAATGAAAAAGTCCGGGATAACAGCGGCAGTATGCATGCCTGCCGATGCGACAAGCAATGACGAATTGTTTTCACAAACATATAATAACCCCGATTTTAAATTTTATTACAAAGCATGGATAAATCCTGATGATAAAAACCTCGATGGTTTTTTGGAAAAGAATATTGATAAGATCTCTTTATTCAAAGTTCATCCTTCCATTCAAAGAAAAAGGATCACTGATAAATCATATGATCCATACATGAGACTTGCTTCGGAAAAAAAGAAGCCTGTTGTAGTTCACTGCGGGAGATGGCAGGATATAGCGAGTTATAAATTTCCGCTTGAGCTTGCGGAAAAATATCCCGAACTAATTCTGATTCTGGCACATCTTGGAGGAGACCAGCCGTCGCTTTATCTTGAATGCGCAAATGTTGTAAAGGATAAAAAATATAAGAATGTTTATCTTGGAACCGAGTCTGTACGCGAGTTTTCCTTTGTAAATAAAGTCGTACATACTGTAGGTGCAGAGAAAGTTATTTTTGGCAGCGATTATAATCTGGGATTACCTTTAATGTACATTCCGATTGTTGAAAGTCTTGATATACCTGCTTCGGATAAGGAGATGATCTTTTCGGGAAACATACTTCGACTGATGAGCTGAACTTACTTTACTTGTGTTTACCACTTAGGCACTAAGGACACTGAGAAAAATAAGACACATTATTAGTATAATTCATTCAGGGAAAACAAATGAATCATTCGCACTACATTTCAGATTAGATATCTTTGTTATCGCATCTAAATTCAATTCACCATAGATATGAGGAAATTTAAAACCGTGATCATAAAGATCTTCCCATACAATTTTATTCTGTACTTTTGATTCATCTATACTCAGCAAGACAAGATCATTTTGTCCTTTGTAAAAATCATTTGCAACCTGTAAAATCTTTTCAACCGGAGAACAGTGAATGAAACTCTCTTTATCCAGAG
Organism: uncultured Ignavibacteriaceae bacterium; assembly: GCA_964399995.1. Lineage (GTDB taxonomy): Bacteria > Bacteroidota > Ignavibacteria > Tepidaquicellales > Tepidaquicellaceae > JAGPCH01. The sequence goes on along the minus strand of CAYNTN010000024.1, from coordinate 27,904 downwards.
AGTCATTTTCCCAGCATTTCTATAAATGTTCTTTTAGGTAATCCAACCATTTCTGCAGCTTGTCCATGTGATAGTTTTCCGTTCTCATAAAGCCCGGCTGCAACAATTATGAATATTTCTTTATCCTCAAGTTCTATATTGTCGGGAATATTTAATGTTAAAGTTGGCAATAGTATACTTTGCTTTTTATAATAAAATTCTAACTATTTAATTCTTAAGTTACTAAAATTAATCTGATCCTTAACAATATAATAAATTCAAACTGAAAAATTTAACAATTTAATCTAAATCCCTTTTATATTTTATCTCTCATTCTAATTAAATAATTTACACTTCAAAAATATCTTATTGCCTACGAAAATCCTACACATAGCTCCGCAGAACTTTGCAGGGATGCCTTTAGATTTTGTAAAAATGCACAGGAAGTTTGGATCCGAATCAAAATTAATAACGCTTTATAAGAATACTCTAAACTTTGAAGAAGATGTCTGTCTGAATTTTAATTTACCTTCAGGCAAGAATGCAAAGCTTTGGAGAGATTCGAAGATTGAAGGTTCTTTTTCCCGAAAACTAAAATACAACAAGCCAAAAAATATATTCGAAAAATTATATTTTAATCTTCGAGATGAAAAGAATAAAACGAAAATTAACAGAGCAATAAAAGAATATGGTCTTTTTGATTTTGATATTTACCATTTTGACGGGGGAATGGATCTCTTCCGGGATCTCAGGTTTGCAAAAGAGTTGAAGAAAAGAGGGAAGAAGATTGTCACATGTTACTACGGAAGCGATCTCAGGACGCGCGGGATATTTCAGGAGCTTGATGAAATGAGCGATCTGAATCTTACAGTCGAATTTGATCACCTTTCTATCCATAAGAATATCAATTATATTTTTTTCCCGTTTGATGTAAGCGGTTATGAAATTAAGAAGAGATCCAATAAAAAATTGAAAATTATTCACTCACCAACTAACAGAAAATTCAAGGGAACAGATAAAATTTTAAGTGTGATAAGTGAAATTGAAAAGGAAAGACAAATAGAATTCATTCTCCTGGAAAACATGGAAAGAGGCAAGGTGCTGGAAATCAAGAGCCAATGCGACCTTGCCATTGATCAGGTCGGCGGAGAGATGGGTGGCTCAGGCTACGGTAAAAATTCGATTGAGAATCTTTCCATGGGTGTTCCGACATTCACCGAATTCACGGATGAGTATCTGATGTTCATTAAAGAAAATCCTTTTATTCATTCTACGATTCATACATTGAAAGATAAATTATTAAAAATAATTGACAACGAGATTCTTAGAAATGAATATGCAATTAAAGGCAGGCTGTGGGTGGAGAAATTTCATTCTTACAATTCGGTAAACATTATGCTTCAGAACTTTTACAAAAAGTACAACATAATTTAAATGGAGACAAAGTCTCATACTAAAGAACTTTTCTCGCAGACTGTAATTTACGGACTTGGTATAATGCTTAACAAGTCCGTGGGATTTTTACTTCTGCCTCTTTATACAAAATACTTCTCACCCGGACAGATCGGTTTGTTTACACTGGTACAATCCATCTCGCTCTTTCTTGCAGTGATTTACATGTTCGGTATGGAGACTTCATTCATGAAATTTTTTATTGATGCTAAAGACAAAAAATTAAAATCCGAGATCTATTCATCAACTTTATTCCTGCTTTCGGTCACTTCAATTATTTTATCTGTAATTGTATTTTTTAATTCGGATAACATTACATTAATGTTCGGATTCTCCGAAACTGACGAAAGCATTTTCCTGATTAAAATATTAAGTGTTCTGATGTTTGTAGATACGCTCTACAGATTCCCGCTATTGTTTTTTCGCGCCGGACTTGATTCCAAAACTTATGCAATTATTAATTTCCTGACTTTTATAATAAATATAATTTGCAATATAGTTTTTATTGTTGTACTGAACAAAGGCGTTGAATCCATTTTCTACAGTTACATTATTTCTGCGGGGTTAACCTTTATCACGGGGCTCATACTCACAAAAAATTATCTGACATTAAACATAACACTTTCTAAAATCAAAGAGCTGCTGGTCTTTGGAAATAAATTTATTTACATCGGATTATTCATTTTGTTCATAGATGTCTCAGACAGATTTTTTCTGAAATATTATTATGATGAAAGTATTGTAGGGATTTACTCCGCCAATTACCGCTTAGCATCAGTTATGAGCTTTCTGATTGCTTCATTTAAATTTTCATGGACCCCTTATTTTCTCAATCTGTCCTCTGATCCGGAAAATAAAAAAATAATTTCATCCGTATTTACGAACTTCGCATTCACCGGGCTGTTCTTATTTTTGATCTTTTCGGTGTTTACAACTTTGCTGACGAAGATACCTTTCTTCGGAGTTGAATTTCTTGACGCTGAATTTTGGGGAGGATTAAAGATTGTTCCGCTGATATTACTTGCTTATCTCTTTTCAGGCGCATATTCTACCCTCAATGCCGCACCTTATTTTACAAATAATACAAGATCAATTTTATTTATCACACTAACAGGTGTCATAACAAACATTGTATTTAACGTAATATTGATTCCGCTTTATGATATTACGGGAGCAGCTTTGTCAACAATGATTACTTATTTCGTAATGTTCATTTCCGTCTATTTTTATTCTCAAAAAATTTACAGAATAGAATATGAGTGGAGTAAAATTATGAAGCTGGTGATTTTAACGGTCATAGGTTTTGCAATGTGTTACTTTGTTATAAATGAATCGGACATGAACATTATGGTAAAACTGATAATGAATGCTCTTGTCATAATCCTTTACCTTGCAGTGATAAATTTCCTGAAAATCATTGAATTGAAAAAGGTAAGTGTTCTATGGGAAAAATAATTAACCGCCTGAAAATGGCGGCAGCAATGCAATCTCATCACCGTCTTTTAAAAGCATATTCCCATTAATGATCATTTTGTTAACTGCTATCCTGTAAGTCATTTCTTTCAATCCGGGAAAATCAATTTCAATTTTACTGATCAGCTCGTCTGTATTGAGGATATCTTTCAATATTACCCGGTCACACCCGGTTATGTCAGTAAGAATCCCGAAAAATAATAATTGTATTTTCATTTTATGTTTCAGCTTTATGTTGAGGGAAATAAATGCACTTCAACTTTTTCTCCGGCTCCAGCAAATGTTTTATCAGCGGGTAAATAGATAAAGCAATTTGCATCTGCAAAAGTTTTCAGGATGTATGAAGCCTGTCCTTCCAGAGATACAACGCTGTTTCCCGTTAATTTAGCTTTTAAAAAATTACTTAGCTGAAATTTTTTATTAATCTCATTTAAAACAGGACGATGAACAGTCTTTAAAAAATAATTATCATATCCGCGAAATTTTCTAAGTAAAGGGTAAACATATTCATAGAAGCATGTGAACACAGACGCAGGATTTCCCGGTAGTCCGAATACATAGGTATTCTTTTTTTTCCCGAAATACAAAGGCTTGCCCGGACGCTGCGAAACTTTGTAAAATAATTTATTAACTTCCAGATTGTTCAACACGTCATTGACAAAATCATATTTACCGACTGAAATACCGCCTGAGATCAAAATTACATCAGCCTTGTTCAGATATTCTTCAGTTACTTTTGATAATATTTTATTTTTATCCTTTACAAAAATTATTTCTCTTGCTTTTAAATTCATCTCTTCCAAAGCTGATCTTAAAATGAAAGAATTTGAATCATATACCTTCCCAAAAACAAGTTTTTTCCCGGGTGTCTGCAATTCATTACCTGTAACTATTACATAAATCTCCGGCTTCCTGAAAACCTTGATTTTCACAATTCCCAAACCTGCAAGAAATCCAATCACAGCAGGAGTAATATATGTACCTTTAGACAGGGCAAGATCTCCTTTATTAATGTGTGACCCTTTAAGACGAATAAAATCACCTTTTGAAAAACCGTTTCCGGCAATTATTTTGCTTCCTTCAACGATAACCTTTTCCTGCATCAGGACACAATCTGCCCCATCGGGAACAACAGCTCCGGTAAAAATTCTTGCAGCTTCATTTTTCCCTAATTTAATTTTCGGATTATCTCCGGCTTTTATTTCTTCCTTTACAGTCCATGCATTTGAACCGGAAATACTCACTGCGTAACCATCAACGTTAGATTGATTAAATGAAGGGAGGTCAAAATCAGAGTACATATTTTCCGCAAGAAAATATCCTGAACTATCCTCTATTTTTTTTTTACAGGTCTTTTCTGATCTAAAAGTATTTTCGATAAGAATTGATTTGGCTTCTTCAACTGTAATCATACTAAAATTAATTTAATGGCGGCAAAGAGAATTACACAGGCGAGAACATTCTTCAAAATTGTGTTTCCTGCAAAGCGGCTTCCCCACAATGAACCGGTCAGTCCTCCGGCTACTGCAGCGATTATCCACCATATAAATTCATTACTAAAATTCAGATTTGTAATTCCTAAACCGAACAACCCCGACAATGAGTTTACAAAAATAAATAATGCAGATACTGCGGCTGTTTCTTTTACATTCCCCCATCCCAAAAGTAAAATGATCGGACTTAAAATTATTCCTCCCCCTATACCGATCATTCCCGATAATAATCCCAATACAGCTCCGATCAAAATTCCCGTACTTAAACTTAATTCGTTTTCGGGATCTGTCTGAACCCGGTTAAAAATTCCCGTTAGGCGAAGTGCAGCAATTATTAAGAAGACCCCGAGTATTCTGTTATACCATACCGGATCCAGTGTAATAGTTGCTCCAATGAAAGCAAATGGAACGGAGGTTAATGCGAAAGGATAAAATAATTTCCATCTGAAAAATCCGCCCATATAAAACTGATAGAATGCTATTCCCGAAACGAACAGGTTAAGTATCAAAGCCGAGCTTCTCATAAAGACCGAACTAACTCCAAGTAAACTCATCAATGCAAGGTAGCCGCTTGCACCTCCGTGACCTACCGATGAATACATAATAGCAACCAAAAAAATCAAAGGAAGTATTTTAAGAAATTCAATCTCCATTCAGCCTCCGATGCTTACCATGCTTCTGTTGATAATGTTTTCATTATTGAACTGACCTCCGCGCTCTTCTTTTTTGCCGTTTAAATTTGAAATGATCAAAGGAACGATGTCTTCTTTATTTCTCAATGGTGTCAGCAAATCCGTTTCATTTATTGAGAAGAGACAGTTCTTTAATTTCCCGTCAGCAGTCAATCTTAACCTGTTGCAGCCGGCACAGAAGGGTTTTGTAATAGTGCTTATAATTCCAAAAGTACCGAGATGACCTTCAGCTTTGAATTTTCTGGATGTATCATTAAATGAATCTTCTGTTTTATAAAACGAATATTTTGTATTTATTAAACTCAAAATGTCATTGTAAGAAAATAATTTCTGTTTGCTCCAGCTGTTTTTGTCGAATGGCATGAACTCTATAAACCTTACTTCCATCCGATAATTTCTTGTCCATTCAATAAAATCTAAAATTGAGTTTTCATTTATTCCTTTCATTACTACAAAATTTACCTTTACGTTGAAATTATTTTCCAGCAACAAGCATATATTGGAAAATATCCTTTTGAAATGATCACGCTTTGTAAGTATAGCGAACTCCTCCGGATCAAGTGAATCAAGACTGACATTAACGGAATTGATGTTTGCATTTTTGAAAACATCTATGAAATTATTGATAAAGAAGGCATTGGAAGTAATTGTAAGTTCGACCGGAAATTTTGACAGACGGAAGATAATCTCCCTGATATCTTTTCTTAACAGCGGCTCGCCCCCGGTTAGCCGGATCTTTTTAATTCCCAAATCAACAAAAACCGAAGCGAACTGATCAATTTCATCTGCAGTCATCAGCTTATTTTTTGGAGTAACAAAATTTTCTTCTTCCGGCATACAATAAGTACACTTCAGATTACATGAATCCGTGACCGAAATCCTGAGATAATTATGAATTCTGCCAAAGCTGTCAGTTAACATTATCATTTTATTTATGAAAAGATAACATAATTATATTTTAAAATCAGTTTCTTTAATGTGCAGAGTGAGTGTGTGGAGTGTGTGGAGTGTGAGGAGTGTGAGGAGTGTGTGGAGTGTGTGGAGTGAGTGGAGTGTGTGAAGTGTGTGGAGTGTGTAGAGTGTGAGGAGTGTGTTGAGTGTGTTGAGTGTGTGAGTGTGTGGAGTGTGTGTTATAAATTAGAATAAGCAAACTTTTAGGAACACCAACAACTACGGGAAAAATGAATAATAAATAATTAAAATGGAAATAAACTTTTAATAATTTTTATAATCTTTTTGAATCTTATAAATCTTATAAATCTTACAAATCTTACAAATCTTACAAATCTTACAAATCTTACGAATCTTACAAATCTTACAAATCTTACGAATCTTACGAATCTTATGAATCTTATGAATCCAATAAATCCTAATTGCATTTTGCAGTCATAATTGGATTGTAAAAAATTCTCCTCTGACTTAACTTAAGGATTCGCATTATGACAACTTCCCATTTAGACAAAATAATAGTAAAAGGTGCCAGGGTTCACAATTTAAAAGACATTGATATTGTAATTCCCCGTGATTCACTCGTCGTTTTTACAGGATTATCCGGCTCAGGTAAATCTTCGCTTGCGTTTGATACAATCTATGCCGAAGGTCAGAGAAGATTCATGGAAACGCTGTCAGCTTATGCACGTCAGTTTGTCGGCGGTATTGAAAGACCTGATGTGGATAAAATAGAAGGCTTGTCTCCTTCAATCTCAATAGAGCAAAAAACCATTTCTCAAAATCCGAGGTCAACAGTCGGAACAGTCACTGAAATTTATGATTTTCTCAGACTTCTTTTTGCCAGATGCGGTACTCAATATTCGCCGGATACAGGCAAAGCCGTTACACGTCAGACATTAGATCAGATACTTGATAAAATATTTGATTTAAAAGAAGGGACCAAGATTACAATACTTGCACCCGTAATAAAAGGAAGAAAGGGTCATTACAGAGAGCTGTTCGAGGATATAAGTTCGCAGGGATTTACCAAAGTCAGGGTTGACGGAGAGATAACCGATATTGCTCCTCAGATGAAATTAGAGAGATTCAAAATTCATGATATTGAAATTGTAGTTGACAGATTAGCCGTGAACGAAAAATCAAAAACACGGATCTATGATTCGCTTGAAACAGGTTTAAGGCACGGTGAAGGAATTGTGATTGTAAACGACGGTAACGAAGACAAATTGTATAATGAAAAATTATCTGATCCTGAGACCGGACGAAGTTTTTCCGAACCGGCACCGAATTCATTTTCATTTAACTCTCCTTACGGTTGGTGCAAGGAATGCTTTGGGTTAGGTGAAAAAAAAGAAATCGACATTAACAAAATAATTCCTGATAAAAATCTGAGCATTAATGAAGGTGCAATCGTTCCACTCGGTAAACCGAGAAGCACCTGGATTTATTCCATATTCAAGGGAGTTATTGACAAGTCGGGTTATAATTTTGATACTCCGCTGAAGAAATTTTCGGAAGAAGCGCTTGATGAGATTTTAAACGGAACCACGGAAAGGATTAAATATAAGCACACAAGTACAAAAGGTTATGTCAGTTCATATGCTCACAGATTCGAAGGAATCTATAACTATGTAAAACGTTACTCAGATGATTCCACCTCGGATTCAATCCGTCAGTGGGCTGAAAGCTTCATGACAATTTCAAAATGCAAAACCTGCAACGGCGGGAGACTAAAAGAGGATTCTTTATGGGTAAGAGTCGGCGATAAAAATATTTACGACATTACTCAAATGTCAATTAAGAAATGCAGGGAATATTTTTCTGCACTTAAACTTGGTGAAAGAAGACAGATTGTAGCAGCTCAGATAATAAAAGAAATTAAATCGCGTCTTGATTTTCTTTTGAATGTCGGGCTTGATTATTTGACTCTGGACAGAAGCGCGAGAACGTTATCAGGAGGCGAAGCCCAGAGAATCCGCCTTGCGACTCAGATCGGTTCACAGCTCACGGGAGTTTTATATATTCTTGATGAACCTTCGATCGGGTTGCATCAAAGAGATAATATCAGACTTATTGATTCACTTAAACATCTAAGAGACATTGGAAATTCTGTAATTGTTGTCGAGCACGATAAGGAAATGATCGAAGCTTCTGACTTTGTCGTGGATCTTGGACCCAGAGCAGGTGAGCACGGAGGTGAGGTTGTAGCATCAGGACCACCTTTAGGTTTGAACGGATATTCAATCACTGCAGAATATCTTTCCGGTAAAAGAAGAATCGAACTTCCTTCGAAGCGGCGTGAAGGAACCGGCAATTTCATTACACTTAAAGGAGCAACCGGAAATAATCTGAAAAATGTAACATTAAAGATTCCTCTTGGAAAATTTATTTGTGTTACGGGAGTCAGCGGTTCAGGAAAGTCATCTCTAATAACGGAAACTCTATACAGAATCCTTTCACAAAAGTTTTTTAAAACCCCGGACCACCCGCTTCCTTATTTGACGATTGAAGGGCTTTCAATCAAAGGAGAAAAATACAGGGAAAAAATAATTGATAAGATAATTGAAATAGATCAGACTCCGATAGGACGCACTCCCAGAAGTAATCCGGCAACTTATACAGGACTGTTTACATTCATACGTGATATTTTTTCCACACTGCCGGAATCAAAAATAAGAGGGTACAAACCGGGCAGATTTTCATTTAATGTAAAAAGCGGAAGGTGTGAAGCTTGTGAAGGAGCAGGACTGCAGAGAATTGAAATGAATTTTCTTCCGGATGTATATGTAACGTGTGAAGTCTGTCAGGGAAGAAGATACAACCGGGAAACTCTTGAAGTGAAATATAAAGGAAAATCAATTGCTCAGGTACTCGAAATGAATGTTGAAGAAGCAGTAGGATTTTTTGATGCAGTACCTTCTTTGAAAAGAAAGCTCAAGACGCTTTATGATGTCGGGCTCGGATATATCAGACTCGGACAGCAAGCAACCACTTTATCCGGAGGCGAAGCGCAAAGAGTCAAGCTGTCAACGGAGCTTTCGAAAGTTCAAACAGGAAGAACACTCTACATTCTCGATGAACCTACGACAGGACTGCATTTCGAAGATATCAACATGCTTTTAAAAGTTTTAAATCAGTTAGTGGATAAAGGAAACACAGTCATAGTCATTGAACACAATCTCGATGTAATAAAATCAGCTGACTGGATAATTGACATGGGACCCGAAGGAGGAGATGCCGGCGGTGAAATAATTGCAGAAGGAACTCCCGAACACCTTGTAAATAAATTTTATGATGTTTCTTATACTGCGAAATATCTTAAAGACGAATTAAACACTCACTGACCTTTCTGTAACTGTTCAATCACCGGTCTTAAAACCCTTTCCCATGCTTTATCAATCTGTATCGCCGCTTCAAAATCTTCTATTGCGTTATCATTTTTTTTTAGCTGCTGATAACACAAGCCCCTGTTATACAGTGCAATATCATCCGACGGATTAAGATCAATCGCTTCTGAATAATCATTTACTGCCTCGGAATATTTCTTTTGCTGCTGATATAAAGAAGCGCGGTTGAAATACAGGTCAGCATTTTCTTTATTATACTTTAAAGCCTTGGTATAATCATCAATTGCTTCCGGATATTTTTCTTGTTTCTCGTAGATCCTTCCTCTGCAAAAATAAGCCTCGCTTTTTTTAGGTTTCAGGTCAATTGCTTTCGTTAATTCGGCAATTGCCTTATCATTATCGAAATTAATTTCATATACAAGCCCTTTGTACAAACAGGTTTCGTAGTCATTAGTTTCAAGAGCAAGTATCTGCGAAAAATATTTATTTGCTTCGTCAAAGCTATCCGCGTAAAAAGCTTTTTTCCCGTTTTCAAAAATTTCCTTAACTGATTGTGAAAAGACAGGGATGTTTGCTATAAAAAGCAATAAGAGTAAATTAAGAAATATTTTATTTTTCATAAGCCTTATTTATTTAACACATTCTTTAAAAATTTTCCTGTATGAGATATTTTTTCTTTTGCAAGCTCTTCGGGAGTTCCCGCTGCAACAATATATCCTCCCTCATCGCCGCTCTCCGGTCCAAGGTCAATAATATAATCCGAGCATTTTATTACTTCAAGATTATGTTCAATGACAATAACAGAATTACCGTTTTTTATAAGTTCTTCAAGACACTTCAGCAATTTTGAAACGTCATAATAATGAAGTCCCGTAGTGGGCTCATCAAATACAAATAATGTATGCTTTCCTTCTTCCTGAAATGTCAAATGATATGCAAGCTTGACTCTTTGAGATTCACCTCCCGATAAAGTTGTTGCTGACTGCCCGACCCTTAAATATCCAAGACCTACATCATCAAGGACTTTAAGCTTGCTTACAATTTTCGGGTACGGTTTGAAAAAATGGATCGCTTCCATTACTGTCATATCGAGAACTTCGCTTATGTTTTTATGCAGCCCTTCATTGCCTTTCAGTTTAATCTCAAGAACATCCGTCTTGTATCTTTTGCCCTTGCAGGATTCGCATTCAAGTATGATGTCAGCCATGAACTGCATTTCAATTTTTATCACTCCTGTTCCTTCACATGTTTCACATCTTCCGCCGGGAACATTAAATGAGAAATATCCTGAATACAAATTTTTTCTTCTGGAATCGGGACATTCTGCAAAAGTTTCTCTGATAATATCGAACGCCTTAATGTATGTAACAGGGTTGCTCCTGGAAGTTTTTCCGATCGGATTCTGATCTATCATTTCAACTGATTCAATATTTTCCCAGCCTTCAAGTGAATCATGTTCTCCGATTTTTTCATTATAGGATCCCTCAAGCTTTCTCTTCAGGTCGCCATATAAAATGTTGTTAACTAAAGTTGACTTGCCTGAACCGCTGACACCAGTAATGCTTACAAACATTCCAAGCGGCAGGTTTACATTTATATCTTTTAAATTATTTTCTCTCGCACCTTTTATTTTTATGAACTTCGTGTTCTTTTGTACTGTCCTTCTTGCTTTAGGGACTTCAATTTTCATCTTGCCGCTTAAAAATTTTCCGGTCAGTGATTTAGAGTCCTTCAAAATCTCGGGGTAATTTCCCTGAAAAATTATTTCACCGCCTTTCTCACCCGCAAATGGTCCCATGTCAACTATCTCATCAGCTTCCTTCATCATGTCGCTGTCATGTTCAACAACTAATACGCTGTTGCCCAGGTCACGCAGCGATTTCATAATATCTATGAGCTTATAATTATCACGCGGATGAAGTCCGATTGACGGTTCGTCGAGAACATAAATGGACCCGACAAGTGACGAGCCGAGTGAAGTTGACAGATTAATCCTTTGTGATTCTCCGCCGGATAAAGTATTTGAAAGCCTGTCTAAAGTAAGATAAGTCAGCCCGACATCATTTAAGTATTTTAATCTTGAAATGATCTCCTCAAGAATTCTTTCCGAAACTTTCCTTTCGTAACTGCTTAACTTTATATTAAGAAAAAAATCATATGCTTCTTCAATTTTCATCTTTACTATTTCAAAGATAGTCCTGTCATTGATCTTAATGTTCAATGCTTCTTTACGCAGACGGGATCCGCCGCATTCACTGCAGATCGTAAACGCCCTGTACCGGTTCAGCAGCACTCTGTAATGCAGTTTATAAGCTGCCTCTCTTTCAATTCGCTTGAAAAATTTATTAAGTCCGATATATCTTTTACCGCCATTGAAAATGAATTCCTTCTGCTTGTCTGAGAGTTTATTGTAAGGCATATGAACATCAAATCCGTAGTCATCTGCTTCACTGATTATGTCAGTGAGATTTGAAGAATGCTTCGGTGTTGAAAAAACATTTATCGCACCGTTAAAGACAGATTTCTTTTTGTCGGGAATGACAAGGTCAATGTCAATGTCCATTGTTCTGCTAAATCCCTGGCATTTCACGCACGCACCGAAAGGATTGTTGAATGAAAATAATCTCGGCTCCGGTTCCTCAAACCGGATACCATCCTGTTCAAGATACTTATTGAATTCGTAATCCTCAAATCCGTCATTGTTAAGGATCCTGATTGTAACGTATCCTTCACTCTCCCTGTATGCAAGCTCTATAGAGTCATTAAGTCTTGTTACAGATTCATTATCATTTGGATCAAATGACAAACGGTCAATCAGTACAGTAATATGATGAGCTGACTTTCCGTTGCTCCCTGCCGGAATTTTGATAGTGTTTATTATTTCTCTGTCAGAAAACTCATTCAGATCTGTCAGTTTATTATCAATTAACAGTCTGTAAAATCCTTTTGATTTCAAATCGTTTAATCTTAATGTAAGCTCTGTCTCATCTTTTACAGGAAGATTGATAAGAACATATAATTTAATGTTACCTTCCGGGGATTTGAGATTGGTTATTTCTTCAATGATGCTTTCCGGAGAATCTTTCTTTACAAGCTTTCCGCTCACCGGGGAATAAGTCTTTCCGATTCTGGCAAAAAGCAAACGAAGATAATCATAAATTTCAGTTGTAGTTCCTACAGTTGATCGCGGATTCTTGATTTTGGTTTTTTGTTCAATCGCCATCGATGGAGCCAGGCCTGACATGAAATCCACATCAGGTTTGTTTATCCGTTCGAGAAACTGGCGTGCATAAGATGAAAGGCTCTCAACATAACGCCTCTGACCTTCAGCATAAATAGTATCAAAAACCAGCGAAGATTTCCCGGATCCGCTCACTCCGGTAAACACAATGAGTTTATTCTTCGGTATATCTATATTTACGTTCTTAAGGTTGTGGACTCGTACTCCTTTAATAGTTATATACTTCTTCGGATCGTGAAAGCTTGTAACTTCGTAATCCGGACTTTTTATCTTTCGCTTGGACAAACAGGTTATAATTTTTGATTAACATATTAACATTAAATTTAAGGCATATAATGAATATAAGCAGTTCATTTTCTTATGCAAAGCTGATTTCCAAGTCTCACAAGTAAACGACAAAATATATTATTGTTATATTAGATGTTTAAAAGTTTCATTCATTTGGGACTGTCCAAAAACAACCAACTACTCCTTACCAAGCCCCAGAAACTGTGTGAAAACTCAACTTTAGTTTATAAACTCATATTTTAAATTGCATTTTTAAATCAAATTTCACAGGCTAATAGCCTGTGCTACTATAAAACTAACATTTTCACACAGCCTCCCCAGCTTGGTAAGGAATTCTTCACGAAAATCAACTTTCCAAAGCTGGGACTTTGGAAAGAGTAGGCTTTTTAGACAGCTCAATTAAGAACCCATAATTATTATTCCTGATCATTGAATATTTAAATCAAAGGAGAGGCTCGGTTCGTACAAATGATAACTTAGTTTTTACACTTAAATGAGGTTCAACGCTGAGCGAGGACTCAGCGTGACTCAGCAAGAGAGCATAAAAATAGATTTTTAATCACATACGGATTTATTATTTTTACCCATCTGAAAAAAAAATTAAAAAGGAAAATTACATGATTAACTTACTTAAAAAAATTGCTTTGTTTTCATTAGCTCTTATGTTAATGTCTTCAGTTTCAAATTCACAGGATGATCAGAGCATGAATCACGGGAAAAAGGAAAAATCTATGGAACCTGTCGGAGTACAGACCCAGGACGGCATGCTTTATGGAAAAGATTATGATGCGGAAATGCAGCCAATGGCATACGGGGAACTACTGCAGAATGCCGAAAAGAGCAACGATAAGATCGTAGTCGTAAAAGGAAAAGTCGCTGAGGTTTGTCAGGCAATGGGATGCTGGATGACAATGACCGACGGAGTTACAACAACAAGAGCGACAACTTCACACAATTTTTTTCTTCCGAAGGATATAGCAGGTCAGGAAGCAGTTATTTTCGGAACATTTAAGGTTAAGGAAATATCCGAAGAGGAAGCAAGACATTACAATGAAGAATCAAAAAATCCGGTAGATAATGAAAGCATAGTCGGACCTCAGAAAGTTTATGAGATAGATGCGATTGGAATTAAAATTTTAAATCCGGTTGCTGAGTCAGATCAGAATTAACTTAAAAATAACATTAATATTTTTTAAACAGAACCCGCTAAGGTATTGCGGGTTTTCTTTTTTACAATAATTGATCACTCAATTTTGCAACAAATGAATGTCAATAAGTTCATTTGTATAAAAAATAGAAATGTGAAAGTTTTTGAGAAATAACTTCAGTAATTTATTTATATGGAAAAAGAAAAATTCTGGAAAATCAGAGACACAAAAAAAGGCTTCGAAGGAAAATGGATACATATCAACCTTGATCAGATCGAACTGCCGGACAAGTCGATGATTGAGTTTGAAGCTATTGAATTTCAGAGACACGGAGCCGGAGTAGTCGCTGAAAATGCAGAAGGAAAAATAATGCTCGTAAAAAACTACCGGTATATTAATGATTTTGAAAGCTGGGAGGTGCCGGCAGGTACAATACCACCGGGAACAGATGCTGCTGAATGCGTTTTGGAGGAACTAAAAGAAGAAGCCGGCTGCACCACTGACAAAAAGAACGTAATTCATATTGGAAATTATTATCCGTCCATTGGTTCGAGCAGCCAGATATTTCATTGCTATTATGCAATGAACGTTAAACAGATTACTGCTGAACTTGATGCAAATGAAATTCTTGAAGCAAGATGGTTTTCTAAAGATGATATAAAAAAAATGATAAGGGACGGTATTATCAAAGACGGGTTTACATTGGTTTTGCTGCTGAGATATTTGTTTCTGTTAAATTGAATATTGGCTTAAAGCTCCGGGAAAATCTTGAATGCTTTTATTGTATCTTTGCAGGTCACAATTAACAAATATATTACTTAGTGGTCTTCGGGTTTAAATCAGGTTTCTTTCAATTTTTCAAAATATTCTTCTTTTGGAAAATTAAGAATCATTCCTGTTACAGAAATCACAACACCGATCGTTGCATAAACGATATTTCCGTTGACAAAAAGATTTGTAGTAATGCAGAACAAGGCACCGAAGTCCATTACAGCAAACGGAATTACATGAGCATTGAAATAAGCAGTCTGAAAATTTGTCAAATTTACTTTTTTGAGAAGTATGTTCCTCAGGATGATTGAAACGGGAAAAATAATCAGGAGAAATAATAATGTCATTAGATTTACAATCTCAAAATTTTCTTTTACGTTGCTATGGGCTACAATAAGCCCCATTCCATAGATTGCAACCAAACCAACAGTAATAGCAATTCCCAGCGTTTTGATCCGCCGGACTACAATTACGAAACTTACTTGTTTTACCATTAAAGAATCTTTGGACATATTTCTTTGTGATTAATGTATTCAGTTGACCGCTGCGTATAAAAACTGACAGTTCTTTAAGATCCGGACAACTTAAGTTAATATTTGTTTTATCCTAAGATATAAATTTAACAATTTTAATTAAACTAACTTTTAAGAATGATTGAAAATAACGGACCGGTTTCAGAAACTGAGAAGTATACTTCACAAAAAGTTTCTTTCCTGACTGAGCTTAAGGACGCAATCAGAGGAACGGATTCCGACTATACAAAGATCAATATCAAAAAGGCGATCTTCCTTTTGGCTGTTCCGATGATGCTGGAGCTGGTAATGGAATCCACTTTTGCGGTTGCAGATATTTACTTTGTCGGAAAATTAGGTCCGTCGGCTGTTGCAACAGTCGGACTTACGGAAACATTTTTATTTCTCCTTTACTCGATCTCAATGGGACTCGCGACTGCTGTAACTGCAATTGTTGCAAGAAGGATCGGAGAGAAGAATAAAGAAGAAGCAGGTTCAGCTGCCATTCAGTCAATCATTATCGGTATTGCAGCGTCAATTCCTTTTGCAATCGCAGGGATATTTTATGCAAAAGAATTGCTCGGATTAATGGGAGCGGATCAATGGAGCATAGATTATGGATACCGTTATACTCAATGGATGCTCGGAGGAAATGTTGTGATAATGCTGCTGTTCGTAATCAATGCCGTATTCCGCGGAGCAGGTGATGCAGCAATTGCAATGAAGATACTCTGGATTTCCAACATAATAAATATTTGTCTTGATCCGCTGCTTATTTTCGGATGGGGGTTTATTCCTGAATTTGGTATTGAAGGCGCTGCCATTGCCACTAATATCGGAAGAGGTACAGGAGTAATGATACAATTAGCCGTACTCTTCAAAGGAGGAAAACATATTAAGGCAAAACTTTCGCAGATAAGATTGAATTCAAAAATTATGTTAAATATTCTCCGGACATCAGTAGGAGGAATAGGTCAGATGTTTGTTGGAATGGCTTCATGGATTTTCCTGATGCGGATAATAGCTGACATAAGCAGTGAAGCCGTTGCCGGATCCACTATTGCACTACGGATAATGCTGTTTGCCTTGATGCCGGCTTGGGGATTGTCAAACGCTGCAGCTACATTAGTAGGTCAGAATCTCGGAGCGGGAAATCCGGACCGCGCCGAATCGGCTGTCTGGAAAACCGGTTTTTACAATATGATTTTTCTGACAGGTGTTTCATTGATATACTTTTTCTTTAATAAATCTCTGATGAGAATCTTTACGGATGATGTCACTGTAATCGGCATTGGAGCTGAATGGCTGAGCATTCTTTCTTATTCATACTTTGTGTATGGATGGTGGATGGTATCGGTTCAGGCTTTTAACGGTGCCGGTGATACTAAAACCCCGACTATAATCAATCTCATATTTTTCTGGTTTATACAAATTCCTTTATCTTATTTTCTTGCAATACATCTCGGATGGCAATATTCAGGAGTTTTCTGGGGAGTTTTTATTTCGGAAACTTCAGTAGGGTTATTTACTTTATGGCTTTTTACAAGAGGAAAATGGAAAACGGTAAAAGTTTAATAATAAACTATGAAGCCGGTGAAAAAACTTCGGAGGTTATGTAATTCAACTTTCAACTTTCAACTTTCAACTTTCAACTTTTAACTTTTAACTTTCAACTTTTGATATGTCGCCTGAGTGAACAGAATAATAAAATTACCTGCACTCATCTATTAAATATTAATATTGAAATTTCATATTCATTAATTTAACTTCATAAAAAATTCAAAAATGAAATTAGGTAAAACATTAAGCCTGTTATTTTTAGCAATTACTTTTATCTCAAACAATGCTGATTTAAATGCGTGTACACGGGTAGTCTATCAGGGACCTAACGGAACAATAATTACTGCCCGTTCGATGGACTGGAAGGATGAAATACCGGCAAACATATGGATCTTTCCGAGAGGAATGGAAAGAAACGGAGTTGTAGGACCAAATTCGGTAGTGTGGAAATCAAAATACGGAAGCATAGTGACAAGCGCATTTAACATATCGAGTACTGACGGCATGAATGAGAAAGGATTGGTCGCAAATCTTCTCTGGCTTGCGGAATCCAAATATCCGGAATATGACGGCAGCGGAAAGGGATTGTCAATAGCCGCATGGGTACAATATTTTCTGGATAATTTTACAACAGTTGAGGAGGCGGTGAATGAAATGAGAAAGGAAGAATTTGTTGTTGTCTCAAAAGACATTCCCGGGACTAAAACATTCGCATCGCTTCATTTATCAATATCAGATGCAAAAGGCGACAATGCAATATTTGAATATATTGACGGTGAGTTAGTAATACATCACGGCATGCAATATAACGTAATGACAAATTCACCTGTATTTGACAAGCAGCTTGCGCTGAATGAATACTGGGAGCAAATCAGCGGCATTGTTATGCTTCCCGGAACAAACAGAGCATCTGACCGTTTTGCACGCGCATCTTTTTATATAAAAGCAATACCTCAGACAACTGATCCTGTTATTTTCAGTAGCAAGCGTGTTTAGTGTTATTAGAAACTGTTCAGTTCCGTTCGGCATTTCATCGCAAACTGAGCCAAACATTTCTTCAACAAGATGGAGAGCAGTAGCAGATCAAAAAAATCTTGTCTACTACTTCGAGACTGTGTTAACTCCGAATACTTTTTGGGTTGACATTAAAAACGCGGATTTCAGTGAAAGAGCACCGGTAAAAAAACTCAGCGTTGAAAACAATGAAATCTATGTTGGTGATGCATTGCAGTCTTTTGTTATATCTGCTCCATTTAAGTTTGCCGGGTTATGATGCCAAAATGATTATCTCTTAGAAATGAATTCAGAAGAATTATATAACAGATACCGCAAGCAAATTCTTTTAAAGGAGTTTGGAGAAGCGGCACAGTTGAAATTGCTTAAAGCTAAAGTTCTTGTGACCGGAGCCGGTGGTTTGGGTTGTCCGGCATTACAATACATTGCCGCTTCGGGTGTCGGTAAAATCGGCATTGTTGATTTTGATATAGTTGATATTTCAAATTTACATCGTCAGATTCTTTTCTCGGATGAAGATATTGGAAAATCTAAAGCTATAGCTGCTGCTGAAAAATTAAATGCACTCAATTCTGAAATTGAAATTCAGACATTTAATCTCAAACTGGACAATAAAAATGCGATTCAGATAATTTCCGGTTATGATATAGTAATTGACGGGACTGATAATTTTGTAACGCGTTATATTGTAAATGATGCATGCGTCTTGCTTAACAAGCCGATGGTTTACGGAGCAGTGCAGCGTTTTGAAGGTCAGCTTGGAGTTTTTAATTTTGCAGAAAAAAACACCGGACTTAAAATCAATTACCGTGATCTCTTTCCGGAACCGCCTGATACTGCATTGTCATGCAATGAAGCCGGAGTGCTGGGTGTCGTACCCGGAATTATCGGAACAATGCAGGCAGCAGAAGCAATTAAAATTATTACCGGAACTCCTGCGGTACTTTGTAATTCAATTGTTTCCTACAATACACTTACAAACACATTTCATAAATTTGCTATTGCAATACGGGAGCAAAGTAAATCGTTAATTCCAAAATCGGAATCTGAATTTTCAAATTTCAACTACGAAAAGTTTTGCGGGATACATAAACCGGGAAATGAAATTTCAGTTGAAGAGTTCGATGATTTAATTTCCAAAGGTAGCATAACGATAATTGATGTACGTGAAAAAGATGAACTCTCATCTGAAAATGAATTTAAGTGTAATCACATTCCTATGAGTGAGTTTAAGAATCAAATTCCTCCGGCTGATCCTCAGCATACAATTGTCGTAATTTGTCAGACCGGAAACCGGAGTTTAAAGGCTGTTGAAATTCTGAAAGAAAAATACAAAGACTGCAAGGCGTATAGCTTAGCCGGCGGAATTGATAACTATAAAAAATATTATAAGAATATGATTAAACAGTAATGATAAAGGAAATCAAAAATACTTTTATTGAAGGAGCAATCTCACCTTCCTTTATAAGTGAATCTATTGAAAAGCACAGTTCAAAAAAAAACATCGGAGCTCACAGTATTTTTCTGGGTCAGGTCCGAAATGATCTGATAAACGGTAAAGAAGTGAAAGCCATTGAATACACAGCTTATACTGAAATGGCTGAAGAGAAATTTCATAAAGTACGTGAAGCTGCGTTTGCAAAATATTCATTAACATGCATGCACAT
Organism: uncultured Ignavibacteriaceae bacterium; assembly: GCA_964399995.1. GTDB lineage: Bacteria > Bacteroidota > Ignavibacteria > Tepidaquicellales > Tepidaquicellaceae > JAGPCH01. The sequence goes on along the minus strand of CAYNTN010000024.1, from coordinate 8,316 downwards.
TTATCACAGTCTCGGAAGAGTAAACGCAGGAGAAATAAGTTTATTTGTATTCATATCTTCCGCTCACAGGTCAGATTCAATAAAAGCATGTGAGGAAACGGTTGAGAGAATTAAGAAAGAAGTACCGGTCTGGGGAAAAGAGATTTTTGATGATGAAAGTCATCGCTGGAAAGTAAACATTAAATAAATACAGATTTTTTACCGGAAGCACGTTAGTTATAATTGTAAGGGGTCTGTCTCAAAAACAACTAATGCTGACAAAGCCCCAACTGCCGGGGTTGCTTCAAAGTTGCTTATATTTTATCTGATTTTTCAATAGAACGGTAGTTAATAAATAAATATAAGAACATTTTGAACAATACTGTATTATCTCTGCAAGAATACAATCAATTATGATTGACATAACAAAAAAAATTAAAACACACCGCTCAGCTGTTGCGCAAGCTATAGTAAAAGTCAGCCGGAAGGAAACGATAGATGCAGTTAAAAATAAAACTGTACCTAAAGGTGATGTACTGGAAGCAAGCCGTGTAGCCGGATTGTTCGGTATAAAGAGGACCGCTGACATAATTCCTGACTGTCATCCGATGCCGGTGGAATTTGCGCAAGTCCGTTTTGACATTGAAGGACTTGAAATTAGAATTGAAGTGGAAGTGCATACTGTTTATAAAACAGGAGTTGAGGTCGAAGCAATGTTTGGTGCATCGGTAGCCGCCGTTACTGTTTATGATATGCTCAAACCGGTTGATAAGGAAATTGAAATCAGAAGTATTAAACTGCTCACAAAAAAAGGGGGAAAGTCACAGTTCACAGGCAAGCTAAGCCGTAAAATCAAATCTGCAGTTATTGTCTGCTCGGATAGTATATCAGCCGGGAAGAATAAAGATATTACCGGTAAGGAAATCATAAGCAGACTTGAAAAACTTGACATATCAAAAACAGACTACATTATCATTCCCGATGAAATAAAAGTTATACAGGAAAAAGTGCTGAAATTGTGTGAGGCTAAAACCGATCTGATAATTCTAACCGGAGGAACAGGGTTGTCTGTAACGGATGTAACACCTGAAGCAGTTCGTCCATTGCTAGATCGTGAAATACCTGGTATAGGTGAAGCTGCAAGGAATTACGGACAGGAGAAAATGCCATATGCAATGCTCTCGAGAAGTTTTGGCGGAATGAAAGGCAGTACACTTATAATCGCGCTCCCGGGTTCCTCCCGCGGAGCAGGTGAAAGCATGGATGCATTGTTTCCCTATCTGCTTCATGTTTTTAATGTAATGGATAACGAGCCGCATTATCCTGGTTAATTGGTAACTTAAGTTGACCGTATTGCTTGATAGCGTTGTTTTGCCACGAATTTCTCGAATTAACACGAATTAAGAAAATTTTTTCAAAGACATTTGTGGAAATTTGTAAATTCGTGGCAAAACAAAGCCGTCAAGAGCAATACGCTGAATTTAAATTTTATATTTCGGTTAATTGGTTTGTTGGTGTTGTAGTTCGTTATATCAGGCGATTTATCATTTGAATTTAAATGCATAAGCAATAACGAAATTGAAAGTATTTGTTTTAATCTCAGGTGCACCAGGCTCTTTGCTTTTACTGATATTAGTAAACCCGAAATTTTCTCTCAGCTCGAGTGACAAACTATTATTCCGTCCGACATAGACTTCCACACCGGCTCTGAGAGAAATTCCGAAATCGGTTGAGTTTGTAGAATCGGTATTATCCATTTCCACAGCTGGATTGCCTGCGTATTCATTGATTATTGTTTTGTTAGATAATAAAATTCCGGCAAATGGTCCCGCGTTTACAAAAAATTTATTTCTTCTGCCAGTGCTTGCTTTAATTAGAAGTGGTATCGTAACATAATCAAGGTTTACCGATCCAGTTGTCTGTAGATCCGTTCTGTCAAAGTCAGTTCCCTTTGTCTCGTAAGCGGCAGCAAGTTTAACAGACCATACTTCGCTGAAGTTATACTGACCTGCCACTCCTCCCAAAAAACTGATCCCTGTAGTAGGTGTTAATGAAGGATAATCGGGATCAATGCGTAAATTCCTCACACCTATTCCGCCTTCAATAGACAGATCCCACCTGTGTTTTTGCGCAAACAAATTTCCGGCAGCAAACAACAGTATTAAAATTAAATTTAGTTTCAGTAATGAAAATTGCAACATAAGTAAAATTATTTATGGTTTAATGAATATAAGAATATCATAATTTAGATTAGATAGTAAAAGTTTTGTAAAACTAAATTGTTCTGTAAGCTGCAAAACTCATCTCCACAGCCGGATTATACAAAAAGAAATCAAGAAAGAGATAATTAATTATCTTCAATCAAAGAATAATAATTAACAAATTATTTTTCTAAAAATTAAAATAATCATCATGACAACAGCAAACATTTATCTTACATTTAACGGCAATTGCGAAGAAGCATTTATTTTTTACAAATCAGTCTTCGGCGGAGAGTTCCCTTACATCGGACGTTTTAAAGACATGCCGCCACAGGAGGGACAAAAACCAATGAGTGCTGAAGATAGTGAAAAGATAATGCATGTATCATTGCCAATAGGAAAAGATTCAGTTCTCATGGGAAGTGATACAGGCGGTGAATGGGCTGCGAATTTTTCTGCAGGCAATAATTTTTCAATCTCCATAAGCACTGACAGCAAAGCTGAAGCTGACAAATTTTACAAAGGTCTTTCTGCAGGCGGCAAACAAACTATGCCGATGGCCAAGACATTCTGGAGTTCTTATTTTGGAATGCTTACAGACAAATTCGGAATAAACTGGATGATAGGTTTAAACGAACAGTCACAATCATGATAATTTAGCTGTGTAAATAAAGATGAAACGAAATGAAAGTACTGCTGATAATTGACATGCAGAACGCTGCTTTAAACCCGGAATATCCGGCACATGATTCGGAAAATGTGATTGAAAGAATCAATAAGTTATCTGATTTATTCCGGCGTAAGAATTACCGAGTGATTTATATTCAGCATGACGGATCAAAAGAAGGATTTTTAATTCCAAACACGAAAGAGTGGGAGTTATTGTCTGCTTTGGATGTAAAACCGGATGATATTATAATTTCGAAAACGGCGAACGATTCGTTTTATAATACTGAACTAAAAAAGGTGATTGAAGAATTCAAAGCTGATGAACTTGTAATTACAGGAAGCGCAACCGATTTTTGCATAGATGCAACTGTCAAATCAGCGCTGTCAAAAGAATACAACGTAACAGTAATTTCCGACGCACACACTACTGAAGGCTCACATTATGTAACTGCAAAACAGCTCATTGATCATTATAACTGGCTTTGGAAAAACATGGCTCAGACAAAATCTAAAATTAAAGTAATTGATTTTGAAAATTATGCAGGGGAATTTAAAGGAAGTAACTGAAGTATAATTAGCCGGTTTTAATTTAAAAATCATTTGAAGGCTTATCTAATAATTTTCATGTTCAGCTTTGAATAAATTTTACAGACTCACTAAAAATCATTCAATACATAAATTCAAAATAAAATAAGTTATATCAAATCAAATATGTACAAAGCATTATTTCTAAGTCCTATGGTTGCTTCATTTAACATAAAGGAGACAATCCGGTTTTTTAAAGAAATACTGGAATTTTCTGTCATAATGGATACTGCTCAGTATGCCATTTGTGAAAAGGACAACCTGACGGTGCATTTTTTACCTGCAGGTGAAAATACAGGTCAGATGGAATTTTATTTGGAGATTGATAACGTTGACAAGTTATGGAAATCAATCAAAGACAGGATTAGCGGACTCAAAGTGAGGAAGCCTTTTGACCGTGACTATGGAATGAGAGAAATTCATATTGAAATTCCGCAGACTAACACACTTTTGTTTATCGGACAGATTAGGAAATAACAGTTTCCGGAGAAATGACATTTATCAGACTTTTAATATTCACAATACTAGTCCCGGGAATTATAACCGGCTATGTTCCGTATCTTCTGTGCAATGACAAAGGTTCTTTTGATATTGGATTTTTAAAATACTCCGGGTTTGTTTTAGTTTTTGCCGGCGTTGTATTCTATCTATGGAGCGCTTTAAGCTTTTTTATACAGGGCAAAGGAACGCCGGCAATATGGTTTACACGTATTCTGAAATTCCTAATTGGAGAAGAGCCTCAAAAAATGGTTTCTTCCGGACTTTACAAAATCAGCCGTAATCCGATGTATACCGGGGTAATCTTCATTGTAACCGGAGAGTCGCTGCTGTTTGAATCGAAGAATATTTTATTGTACAGTTTGTTTCTGATTCTTTTCTTTAATGTAGTAGTTGTCTTTATTGAAGAACCTCATCTGAGAAAAAAATTCGGAAAGGATTATGATGAGTACCTGCAAAAAACATCAAGATGGTTCACTTTGAAAAAAAGAAATTAATAATCTTTAAATCAACAGACTTTTTTTATTAATGCGTTTTTTATTTTCCCTCACAAAAAACTTTTGTATCTTTACATATACAGCATACCGATTTGGACGGTAATAGAAAATCAGTGATTAAATTAGTTGATATAAAATTGATAATAAAAAAACAATTTGAATTCTAACATAAATAATTACATTGCTCAAACGGGAAGTATGGAATGGAAACCCTTGATTGAAGAAGGCATTGATACAGAAGGTATATTTATTAAAGTTCTGAGATATGATGAGAAGCAGCAGCGTTCACCAAGTATACTTTTAAAATTCGAACCCGGTGCAAAATATCCGTATCATAATCACCCTGCCGGTGAAGAGTTGTTCATCCTGAAAGGAAGCTGCATTGTAAATAACATTGTCTTGAATGAAGGAGATTACCTATACACTCCGCCGGGTTTTAAGCATGATGTAAAAACTATAAGCGGCTGTGAGCTAATTGCAATTGTGCACGAAGAAGTAGAGATCCTGAAAAGCTGAGGATTCTTTACCTGAAATTGTCATAAATCCTTTTCCTATCTTATTTCACTTGAAATTTTTAAGTTGACTAAGCTGCCTACATTGTGATACATTTTAATTAGGGGTATGCAGCTAAAAAATATTTTAACACAATTTTATGAAAAAGAGAAAGCAAGATGAAGGCAAAGATAGTTTACCCGGCTATCCAGATTATCCGGACTCGCAGGATATGTTTGAAAGAGGAATCAAGTTAGATAAAATTAATCCGGATGATCTTTCTTCTGAGAAAGCTCCGAATTTGAAACCCGAAGAACTTAACGAAAAGAGTTTTGCAGATGATGTCAGCGGCAATGACCTTGATATACCCGGTTCTGAGCTTGATGATCCGGAAGAAGCGGTCGGAAGTGAAGATGAAGAAAATAATTATTACAGTCTTGGGGGTGATGAGCATAACGACCTTGAAGAAGACAGAGGGTAATCTTAATAGAAAAAATCCGAAAATGCTATAACCTGCCTTATTCAATTTTCACTTTAGATAAGGTAATAAGGTTAAAATTGTTTGAGTTTTATCTATTAAGGTTAAAAAAATAAAAATAAGGTTTATTTTGTTTTGACCTGCACATTAGAATTATACTTGGAAAATTTTTTAAAACGTTTTGGACAGAGTAGGGTATTTCAATTCTGATCTTTCGTTTTGGGGTTGTATGAGATTACTTAAACCATTTCTTTGCACTTGATCTGCGGTGCGGGCAGCCGGGCCAGCAGCATGGTCTGCGCTTTCCTTCAAGAATATCGGCACATAACCGCTCTATATGCTCTTTTCGAGTCTCAGGTTTCTTGACAATTGTAGTCCAGCAAATCCATTCATTGCGTGCGAGAGGCGTAAGATTATTCCATTTCACGAATATATCCGGATTGGAAAGCAGGGCTGTCTTTAAATCCCCGGGAACCTTATGCACAACACCTTCAGCGATTAGCTTTTTTGATTTTCCATTCAAGATTTTTAGTAATAAAGAATTAAAAATTTTTTTTCTTACGCTTACTCCGTACAATCTCTGGGAAGGCAATTGTCAATATTAGAATAGCTGTATTTTAGTACAAGGAATAATCCTAATATCTGAAGCATTACTTTATGCCGCAAGCTTTCTGTATTTTTCAATTATCCATTTATTAAAATTAGAATAATTATGGCTTTGTGAAATCTCAATTTCATCTAAGTAGGACCTGTCTGAAGTAATAGTATAATTAATCAGGCTAATAACATCTTTAATAAATGTCTTTGAATTGTTAACAAAAGATTCGCTTAAAGACTTATTTCTGCCTAAATAATCTCTGAATCTCTCAGCAATTGAAATGCAATCATTATAATTTCCAAGTTCAAAGTTTGCCTTTATTGAAATTCTGAAGTAATCACTGTAGTGTATGTAAAATGTTTTTTTCAGCTTCTTAATTAATTTTAATGACTCAGCGTATTCTCCTTTTGAAAAGCAGATCAATGCCTTTGATGTGTTGATATCATTGAACTTCTGATTTTCCGGAAGCATGTGTGAATATTTATCAGCAAACTTTTCTGCCCACGCTATCTCTCCGACGTTTAAGGCTATCAGAACATTGTCCCTGAAATGATTGAATCCGATTTTCCTTTGATTGAGATCTCCCGTGAGTCCCTCTTTTTCTTTTTTTGAGAAAAGCTCAAACAATTCCATGTCTGTATCAGCACCGAACCTTTCTTTTTTAATAATCAGAAAATCTATCAATGACTGATATGTAATATTCTTTAATTCATCGGACATGCGGTCAGAGATTTTAAAAAATTTATCCTTTACAATTTTATATTCAGCCATATCTTTCTTAGCGTCTTTATTATTGATTGACATTAAACAAAAAATATCGTAAGGCAGACGGATGACCGGATAAAAATCCGGAAACTCCTTATTAAGAATTTCAAAAATATTTTCGAAATTAATGTGGTTGAATACTTCTTCGGTTATATTTTTTTCGAGTCTATTATTAAAGGTCTTTGCTACTTCAATATTAAATCTGTCAAGAATTAAATCATAAATCAGTGTAAGGACATTAAAATTGTTGCACATGTTAAGAGCTTCCGTGTGCAGCTTTTTATCATGTTGCTTCAGAGAAAAATGCAGATACTCGGAAGCCGCATCAGAAATTTCTCTTAACGTCATGTGATTTATTTTCGATCTGAGCAGTGCTTCAATTTTTCTTTTGTAATTCTTTGCAAGCATTGAGTTTAAGTTTCGTTTATCGAGCTGCTTTGCTGTCAGCTGTGAAACTTTGTTCTTATTCTGAAGAAGTTCTTTGATTGCAAGAAACTGTTCGAGAGCTATTGTCAGCTGTGAGTGTATATTCCACAAGTTCTGCAAACTGATTAATTTTTTCTTAGCATCAGCTGTTTTCGTCTCCGGGTTCAGACCTTCTATAACTGATACCGGTGCTTTTATCTTTGGTGACAAAGAAGATTTCAGAAAGTCATAAAACTCCTGCTTTTCATTGTCTGAAAGAGTATTATAAAGAGTGTCAAACTTAGCTGCTTTCTTTTTTCTCAATAATGGGTAAGATAAAAATTAATAAATGATTATTCCTGCTTGAATTTGAAATTACTTTATAAAAAATCAGAAGTAAGATAACACTTTTAACCATTTTGAAATATCCAAAAATCATTTTATTTTTGTAATTAATCATTGGTGTCCAAAATAATATACACAAAGAAAAAGTACTTGGAAAAATATTAGTGAGGTTTGTAAGGAGAAAGGGAATGAATGGATAAAAATAAAATATTTGTAAAAGTGACATAAATCATAGTAAAATAATATTAAAGTTTGCATATTTGTAAAGAACAGATTCAAAACATTAATTAACCAAACTAAAAATAGCATGAAAACAAGAAGACTAAATCTATTATTAACTGTATCAGCTTTGCTGATATTATTTTGTTTAAATAACAACAACCTCAAGGCGCAGGATAAGACTTTTGAAGTGTATGGATTTGCGATGGCAGAGGCAGGGTATAATTTCAAAACAATTAACCCCGAATGGTATGACGCTTTAAGAGTTACAAAACTTCCGGATAATAAACAGCAATTTTTACCTGACGGAAAAGTATTTTACAGCGTAAGACAGTCACGCTTTGGTGTAAAAAGCAGCGTACCTACAAGCATGGGAAATTTTAATGCAAAATTCGAATTTGATATGTTTGGTGTTGGAGCACAGGTGGGACAAACTCAAATACGTTTGCGCCATGCGTACGGGGAATTAGGTCCTGTATTAGCAGGACAAACAAACAGTGTGTTCATGGACGGAGATGTTTTCCCGAATTCACTTGAATACTGGGGTCCTACCGGTATGGTTTTTTTCCGCAACATTCAGATCCG
>CAYNTN010000023.1:9676-43702 GCA_964399995.1 uncultured Ignavibacteriaceae bacterium | reverse complement strand
TCATTTAAGTTCGTATGGCGTTACGATGTTTGATATTAGATTTGTATGTGGGAGGTATTAATTATTGGAGAAAAACTTTAACATCTTCACGCCATCTGCATTCAAATTACATAGATTGGTATTGGTTGTCAAAGAGAAATATTCCCGTTTTTAGAAAATAATCTATACTTGCTTTCAGATTGCAGTCCAAATTTGTGATTTTTTTTGACAATATTATCTTTTTTACACAACCATACTTTGCTGTTTTTAGAATTCTATTGTTAAATTAATTAGTGGCTGTCCCAAAACAACTGCTCTCCTAACTAATCTTTCAAAATCTATTTTGGAAGAGAGGCAATTCAGACAGCCACTATTGAAACCAAATCCGTGTTTAATTCTACCTGCTATCTCTTATCAAAAACCTTCCTTTTTCTTTTTCAGAAAAACTAAATACCGGATTCACACTTTTCCTGAGGTTTACATTCTTAAATTGGTCATAAATAGCATGGTCAATTTTGTTTTCTTTCCTAACTTCAATCTGATATACAGTCTTTGGCAGATTGTCAAAATCGTTTGTAAAACCCGAAATTATCAATGGCTGCGACAATGGCGTGCTCTTCTCTACAAAGCTTGTTGAATTGTTATATGCTAAAAGTATATCAGTTAGATCAGTAAACCCGTTTCCGTTCACATCAGTATTTACATAACCGGAAATAAATGCAGATGCATCATTGTAGATATTTATCACGTCCGTTAAATCCACAAATCCGTTTTGATCAGCATCACCTGTGTAGATAACCCACTTCACTCCTTCAAATTTCATATTATCTCCGTATGCTTTATTAGAATTATCAGTGAAATCATAGCTCATTTGATTAGAGTTAAAGCTTTGAGGTGAACTGCTCCAGGTCTCAAGTCCGTTCCTGTGCTTCAGCTGAATATAATATCCTGTATTGTTCGAGACATTGTTGAATAAAAATGAAGCCTGTCCGGCAGCATTCAAAAAAGCTTTTGCAGAATCTACCTTTGGATAAGGGCTTACAGAACTTCTCAAATATACTCTCATTGTATCAGGAGTCATTACGTCGGTGTTTGGATCATAATAACCCTCGATCTCAGCGGTAAGGTCAAGTACTTTTGCTCCTGTATTTATGTTCTGTATCCAGTCAATGATTTTTGTGTAAACTCTTACCGGTCCCATTGATGATGAAGGAGATGAACTTGACGAGCGAAGAGATGAAAAACTGTTTGACATAAAAAATGAATTAAAATTTGTTCCCGAAAAACAAACTGCATTCGCATTCTCATTTCCGGTTGTATCTATTGATTGCGGCAGAAATGCAACCGAGCCTCCATTAACCGGACGGATTAAATCAGGATAATAAGGTCCGGGATAAGTTTGCGGATCCAATGATAAAGAATCCTGTGTAATACCGCTGAAGAATCCATTTCCTTTGAATCTGCTTTCACTGGCATAATATAAACTAACCCAATCATACGACACATAGTCAGTTTTCAGATATTGTCTCATAAATATTGTATCTCCAACAGTAGGAACAGTAAAGTATCCATTTTCATATGTGTAAGCCAGCTTGTTCCCGAATACCGCAAGTGTTTTTTTATTACCTGCCGTTGAATTATCCAAAAAAGATTTTAACGAATCTCTCATGTCATTCTGGAATGAGACAAGATATTTTGTATTTGCAAAGACAATTTTCCAGGGTCTGAATGAACCGGAATAATTCAAATCTACAATATCATAATTATTCGCATACCTTCCGTCTGTATTAACAGCTCTTTCAAGACTGTCCCGATCTTCCTGCTTCTGATAAAGGATCGCCATCTCTTTTGCTATTCTCGGAGTGGTTGTTCCTTTCATTACATTGTTGGTCAAATTCACATCTCCAGAAAGAATAACTGAATCTCTTACCGAGTATGTCGTACCGGATGAAAATGTCCAATTGGTGAAAGTTACATCCACAGAGCTGTTTGCAGGAATAGAAACATTTTGCGAACTCATATACCCGCCCGGTGTAATGGTTCTGATTACAGTTGCATTTGCAGTCCCCGATATTGCATTATTATAAACTTTGCCTTTTTGAGAAATTGTAGTTGAACTATAATACTGATCAAATATACTTCCTAAACTTGAAACCCCTGCATCAATGGAAGGCATATCAATAATATTAACTTCGAAAGCGTACCTTGCCCCGTAGTTATATGAGCCGAGGTCATTTATATTTACCAGATTCTCTCCGACATTTTTTTCTCTGTCATAAGAATAAAAGAATGTATTCGTCCGCTGCGGATTTTCTATTTGTCCTGTGAAAGAAAAGTAAAAATCATTCCTTACAGCATCAGCTGATTCTATTCCGGCATAAAAATATGTATTGGCTGCAGGATTATATGGAAGCGGATTTGAAAATTTTAAGGATATGTATTTTCCCGTATCATTAGTCTGCAATTTGTAAGGTTCGGATTTAGCTATAACTGTTCCTGCATTATTCACCAATACTCCGGTAATTATCTGATCTTTTAGTAAATCCGGACCGAATGACATAATCCTTGTCCTTAATTCAGAAATCCTTGAATTAGCATTTGTTACATAATATTTATTTAAAAAGTAAATCCTGTAATAGGATCCGTGAGATGTAGAAAAACCGGCCGTATCGGTATATGATAAATAATTTGTGTTAACATTCAGATTATATAATGCAGAGTCATTATCAGCAACTGCATCATTGTGAAGAATATTTACTTTGACAACTCCATTTCCGTTTAAGACAGGAGTGAAGGGCTTGAATCTGATTACTTCAAAAGTTCCTGCAGGCAGCGAAACTATCTCCACCGAATCCTTAAAAATATTCGCTCCGCTGATGTTCAGATAAACTTTTAAATTTGTAACATCCTGGTTGCCTTCATTTCTTATGTATGCTGAGATTGTATCATTGGATAAATAAGTCCTCGGGTATCTGCCCTTTGAATATACATTTTTCACCGCTACATCAGTGTAAGGCACCACATGTCCTATCTTAACATTATCGACGAATAAATTATTTGAACAGCCATTATTAAAATTATAAGGGTATGTCTCAAATCTTATATTTGTTGTACCTTCGGGCAGTTCATATCTGAATGTCTTCCATTCCCAGGATTGAGGGTAAAAATAATTTGTTGTCGGATCGGATGTGGTAAGCTCTCCTCCGGGAGAACCATACAATGTATAAAGATAATAATAAGAACTTCCGTTGTCCCATGAATAAAGTATATTGAGATCGTGATAATTATCGTAATCATAAGGAGCGTAAGCATAATCAAATATGAGTGAATCTCCGAATTCAGTTGGTGTAATAAAAGGAGGTGCATCCAGAGGATTATTGTAGCCAAAACAATTATAATACAGATCCACCATAGTGCAATAATTTCCTATCCCGTATCCACTGGCAGATTGTTGGAACCAGTTGCCGGTTGTCCACCCGGATGGCGGAAAAGCCACGCCTTCAAAATCCTCATACACTAAGTTGTATTGTGCAAATGAACTTTGAGTACAAAACATTAAACCGAGTGCTATTACTGCAAAAAATGTAATTTTTCTTCTCATGTTATTGATCCTTTCTTAGATTTTTTTTATAAAAATAAATGAAGGGTGTTAATAAACTGTAATTACAAAAGTTTGTGAACTGAATTTTGGGGAATTATAACCGGTTAACGAGAATTTATGTAACATCGGTTTTAATTTAATGCAAATTACTAATATTAAATTTTAATTTTAAAGATAAATATTTTTGCTTTACCGGAATAAAATCACATCCTTCCAAAACGTTTTAGGTATATTTCTCAGCCTCATTCCAGCATACTGAGGCTGTCTCAAAACTAATCTACTGGTTACATATCCCCAGCTTTGTAACCGAAAACTGATTATAATTCAACTTTCCCAGTCTGTGGCTTAGGAAAGAGTGAAACTGAGACTGTCTAAAAGCCTACTCTTTCCAAAGCCCCAGCTTTGGAAAGTTGATTTTCAACTTAATTTCCTTACCAAGCTGGGGCTTGGTAAGGAGTAGTTGGTGCTTTTTGGACAGCCCCGGAGTAGTTAGTAGTTTTTGGACAGTCCCTGAGTGAGGTTTTAAGACACCCTCATGCTCCGAGCAGAAATCCGGAATCAGACAAAAAAAAAGACCGGCATTTTACTGACCGGTCTTCTTGGGGATATTTAAATATACTTTACCTTAATATTTTGCTTCCATCAATTCTGACGCTTTTGCCGTTTTCATAAAAATTAATATCCGGAATTGAATTTCTTTCTACCTTTGTATTTTTAAATTTTTCATAAATCTCATGATCAATTTTGCTTTCATTTGAATTTTCCGAATTTACATCAGGAGCTGAAGTATTGTTAAAATTATCCTGTTCAAAAATTGATTCAGAAAATCCGGTCGGTCCGGGTGGAACAGGAGTTTTCTTTAACACAAAAGCAACAGAATTGTTATAGGCTAATATTAAATCTGTCAGATCCGTAAAACCGTTTCCGTTTACGTCAGTTCTGACATAACCCGTTGTAAATGCAGTTGCTGCGTTATAGATATTCAGTACGTCTGTTAGATCTACTGAGCCATCCTGATTTTCATCACCGGTATATATTACCCACTTACTTCCGGATTTCTTCAAATTATTGCCGTAAGCTTTTGCTGAATCCGTTGTAAAATTGTAAACAAGATGATTCGATGCAAAGCTCTGCGTAGTTTTGCTCCATGTCTCAAGTCCGTTCCTGTGCTTTAGCTGAATGTAATATCCGACTCCGTTGGATGCATTGTTGAAAAGGAATGATCCCTGTCCGGCTGCATTCAGATAAGCTTTAGCGGAATCAATTCTTGGGAAAGGACTGACTGAACTTCTCAGATATACTCTCATTGTATCAGGATTCATCGAGTTCGTTGAAGGATCATAAAATCCTTCTATTTGAGCAGTAAGATCTAATGATTTAGCATTACTGGCACTTGACTGAAGCCAGTCAATGATCTTAGTGTAAACCATTACTGGTCCCATTGGAGACGACGGTGAACCATTCGTTGCTCTCAGACTTGAAAATTTATTAGTCATGAAGAAACTATTAAAGGTTGATCCGATGAATCCAACAGCATTGCACGAGTCTGCTCCATTACCTGTTACAGACTGCGGCTTAAAGATGGCAATACCTCCGTTAACGGGTTTTATTAATTCCGGTGTATCAGGATCTGATAATGAATCCTGAGTTATTCCATTAAAGAAACCAATTCCCCTGAAACGGTTTTCGCTGGCAGGAATGCTTGCAGGCCAGTTATCACTGATGGTCGAAGATTTCAGGTATTGTCTGTAAAATATACTGTCAGCCGGAGTAGGGAAATATGTATTTGGATCATTATAATAGGCTATGGCATTTCCAAAGACAATTAGTGATTTTTTATTTCCTGCAGTAGAATTATCAAGAAACATTTTCAATGAGTCTCTCATCCACGGGCTATAGTTTGCAACATTTTTGAATTCTGCAAATATTATTCTCCATGGTCTGTATGACCCTGTGTAATTTACTCTAACTGTGTCAAAATTATTCGCATATCTTCCGTCAGCATTAATTGCCCGGACTAAACTGTCTCTGTCATCCTGCTGAGACCATAGAACACACATCTGTTTTGCAACTCTCGGTGTGATAGTGCTTGTCATCTGGTTATTGGCATTATAGTTGTCGGTTGAGAGAATTGAATCCCTTACTGTATAAGTCGTGCCGGACGTAAAAGTCCACGGGTCAAAATTAACATTAATTATATTGTTCGGATTCAGCCCTGTAACAGTCTTTGTGCTTGAATATCCTCCCGGAGTAATTGTCCTTCTTATATTGAAAGTCATTGCAGTCGTACCCGGGTTATAAACTCTTCCAACAGGTGTATAAGTTGTGCTTGTATAATACTGTTCATACATCGGACCAAGATCCACAACTCCTGCGTCAGCCGTTGGTATGTCACTAATTACTGCCTCAATAGCATAATTCTGTCCGTATTGCCTATCAAATTCCCCGAGATATGTAAACTGTCCGACAGGCACCAATCCGGCAAAATAGTTTGCATCAGGTCTTGCAGGTGTTTCATAAAGAAATTCCTGCGGAGTAAAAACAAATCCGTCACCGGCATATTCAGTCTGTGCAATACCAACGTAATAATATGCATCTGTAAAAGAGTAGTCCCCGGGGTAAGTTATAGGGAAGGATTTATATTTACCCTGATCTTCAGCTTTTATTTTATAATGAGGAGATTTACCTACAACCTGACCTTGGGTGGTTAATACATAAGCATAAACAATCTGGTCAACATTACCGCCTCCGGATATTTTAATGTTTACATTTCTTATTAAGCCGGTTCCGTTCATCTTATATTTATTAAGAAATGCAGCTTCGCCGAGCCATCCTACGGATGCGTTACAGCAGTTTGAATCAACATGCCGGATTACATTCGGATTTACTTCAGTAAGAAATGTTTTAGTATTATTATTAGGATCATCATCGGAAGGGATAGTGACAGTTACATCACAAAATCCGTTGAGTATCGGAGTGAATCCCATAAAATCAATCTGCATTGTATCTCCCGGATTCAACATAGGTATCTGAATGACATCTGATAAATTATTTGCACCGGTAATATCCAGACTTACATCTAAATTAAAAATTGTACTGCCGCCTGTATTTTTAATAAGAACCGGAATAGTCTCCGGGACACCATAAGTTAAAGGGAGTTTTCCTTTTGCCCAGACGAATTCTACTGAAGCGTCATATGGTCCTCCTCCGCCTGTTCCAACTTTAATATTGTCAATATAAAGATTATTTGAACAGTTTTCATAAACCTGAAAGTAAAGTTGAGTTGCATTTTCAGGTATATCCACATACTTAGTTCCCCATTCATTAGAGCCAGGCTCAAAATAATTTCCCGTACTTGGTGCAGTTTGCAGATCAAATCCTGAATAATATATTAAAGAATACCAGCTTTGATCAATATCATCATAGTAATAGATTTCCATGTCATCGTAGTAAGTTCCGAATTTATCTTCATAAGGTGCATATGCATAATCGAAGATCAGCTGATCTCCGAATACTGTTGGTGAAAAAGAAGGTGAATAAATAGTATTGTCTGAGTAATTACAGGTCCAGCTGGAATAAAACATGCTGTAGTCTCCGATTCCGTAACCGCTGTAAAATGCCAGTTCCCATTCGGTTGCACCAAATCCTATAGTCCACCCGGATGGAGGAAAGATTCCTAATTCAAAATCTTCTTCCAACGTCCATGTTCCTCTTAAGTCTTTTTTAAGAACTTTAGTGTTTTCTTTTATTTTCTTTGCTGCTTCTTCTTTACTGATTTTAACTGGTGCTCTCTGATGAGAGTTTGAGGTTTTCGGTCTTACTTGAGAGTTTTGGGAGTAAGACAAATCAGGCATTATTGTAGAAAAGAGAAATCCTGCAATAATGATAGTAATTAAATGTTTCATTTTTTCTCCTTTTTAGATGTTAATTTATTTTTTTAATAATTGGATTTGATAACTCTGTTTTCAGCTGTTAAGTTCAGAAGTAAATAATAAATTATCAAACAGGCAAGAAATTAAAAATTCACTAATAGTTGGATTTCCAATCATCGTTACGCCATTCATACAAAATTATAGATATTGTTGCATGATGTCAAAGAGAAATATTTTACGTTTTAGAAAAATTATTTTGATTTTTAAATCTCTCAAACGTAGAATATATAATATTTGAGCGTTTTTAAATAGAATTAGTAATAAGCCGGACTGACTTTTAGAAAACCCAAACCTGTCAGTCTTTAAATCCTGACAGGTTTTTGAATTAATTTGTTATAAGTATGAACAGGAAAATCCACGAGAAAAGATTTGTCGCTATTGACCTTCCTCGGCATTTATCCGAAACACCAGAACTATCAACTATCAATTATCAATTATCAATTATCAATTATCAATTATCAGTTATCAAATTATCAATTATTCATTATTCATTATTCATTATTCATTATAAAGGTTTTTTTACACTCACAAAATTATTAGCATTGTTGTAAGCAATCAAGACATCAGTAAGATCAACAATTCTATTCCCGTTCACATCTGTTACAACGTATCCCGTCAGGAAACTCGAAGCATTATTATTTATTTGTAATACATCCTGAAGATCTACAAAACCATTCTGCGTTACATCACCGCTGTAAATGCAGGACTTAGTTCCTTTTAATACTTCGTTGTTTCCGAATGCTTGTGTGACTGCTGTTGTGAAATCATAATTCATTGCGCTTCCGAGAACGTAAGAGACTGGATTTTTGCTCCATGTCTCAATGGAATTTCGCTGTTTGGTCTGAATATAATATGATCCGGACACTGCATTTGTAAAATTAAAATTTCCGCTGAATATTGTAGAATCAATTACAGACTTTGCAGAATCAACAATGGCATAAGGTGCTGTGTTATTTCTTAAGTAAGCTCTTACAGTGTCGCGTATATTCAGCCTGTTGTTTGCGACATCATAATATCCTTCTACGATCACTTTTAGCACAGCAGCCAGTGAAGGCACCGAACTCGCTGACCATCTTGAATAACCATCGATTCCGCTGAGCGTAATTGAATTTGCAATTGTATTAACTGAACCTCCCTGTGCCGTCCAGGTAGTACCTGAATTAGTCGAACGGAATAATGTCAAAGCACCTTCAGTCTTTCCGTTCAATTCGGATTCATCATATCTGAAGACAAGTGTTGCATTTAATCCGGTATTGTTGGTAGGAAGAATATCAAAGTATCTCAATATGCTTGTGTTTCCGTTCAGACCACTTTGAACTGCGTTGTTTCTACGGATCTCTGTACTTCCTAAATTTGATGTTGTAGTTAATATCGCTCCGAGTCCTCCGACATTCATTGATGAAGGAGCATTAAGATTCTTTGTGATGGTAATGTATCCAGTAGAATTTCCAAAGACCGTATTTCCGCCTGCTTCAGTTAAATATCCTGTAGGCGAAAGAGTCAGGATTTGGTTACTGAGATTCAAAGAACCCACAACTACAGAAAGTGTATCAGTTACAGTTACAGCCCCAATCAAAACTGTACCGGCAACATTATTAATTCTAAGCCTGGCGTAAACAATATTAGTAAAAGAAATACTTTGATTAGTATTTCCGTTATATTCAACGATGCCGCTTGAATTGACAAAAGATCCGTTGTTGACTATTGGGTTTGAAGATGACAACATTAATTTATATGTAGCTAAATTAAAAGTGCCTCCCGAATTAACATTTATACCGCTCATCTGATGATTGCTTCCAAGTGTCGTAAGTGAACCAATTAAAATATTCGGAATCATTGACCACTTGCCTGTTCCCTGCAGGACATGGACTCCGCTGTTGAAGCTGAAAGAACTTATTGTAATATCTCCGTTATTTGTAAAAGTTGGTCCAGCGAACTTAAATATAGAACCTGAAATTGTACCATTGTTTGTTACATTGCCTTCAGCTTGTATTGAATATCCGCCGCCGTTGTTAAACAATGTTGCACCGGTATCAATTAATATAGAACCTTTAAATATTCCTGTAAATGGAGATACATTATCTCTTGCACTTGTAGTCCCCGAAACAACATTTAATATGCCGTTAAAATTAGAACCACCTCTTATATTTAAAGTCGGGGTGCCTTCAGTTTTCAGAGTTCCTGTGCCTGCGACAGTTCCTCCCGGATTAAGATTCAGAGTTCCGTTATTGAATGTTAGTCCCGCAGGGTTTAAGACTCCGCCGGAGTTTATGCTGAAGTTACTGACAGGTGAAAATGTAACATTACCGGTGAAAGAGACATTGCCCGAACCATTGATTGAAATATTATTTGCGGTGAAAGCCTGCGTTCCCGAAACAGTTGTTGTCGAATCGAAATTAAGTTCGTTGATAGTAACTAAGTTGTTATTTATAAATGAAGCTCCTCTCATTCGGAAAGTTGAACCGCTTATTGTTCCGTTATTTACTAAGTTGCCGTTTGACTGTATTGAATAACCTCCGCCCTGATTAAACAATGTAGCACCGCTGTTGACTGTTATCGTTCCCCTCAGTATTGCTGTGAAGGGAGACACAACGCTATATGTAGTCGTTGTACCGGAAACTACATTTAGCTGTGCGTTGAAGAGTGATGATTCTCTTATATTTAAATTCAGAGTTCCTGCAGTTTTCAATGTTCCTGTATTTGCTACTGTACTGCCCGGATTTACATTAATTGTTCCTGTGTTAACTGTCAGGTTAGCAGGATGCAAAACTCCGCCGGAGTTTATGCTGAAGTTACTGACAGGTGAGAATGTTATGTTACCGGAAAAAGAAACATTCCCCGAGCCATTGATTGAGATATTATTTCCTGTGAAAGGCTGCGTTCCGGAAACTGTAGTTGTAGAATCAAAATTAAATTCAGTTATTGTAATTAAATTGTTGTTAATAATTGAAGCTCCTCTCATGCGGAAAGTTGAACCGCTTATAGTTCCGTTATTTACTACGTTGCCGTTTGACTGTATTGAATAACCTCCGCCCTGATTAAATAATGTAGCCCCGCTGTTGACTGTTATCGTTCCCCGCAGTATTGCTGTGAAGGGAGACACAACGCTATATGTAGTCGTTGTACCGGAAACTACATTTAGCTGTGCGTTGAAGAGTGATGATTCTCTTATATTTAAATTCAGAGTTCCTGCAGTTTTCAATGTTCCTGTATTTGCTACTGTACTGCCCGGATTTACATTAATTGTTCCTGTGTTAACTGTCAGGTTAGCAGGATGCAAAACTCCGCCGGAGTTTATGCTGAAGTTACTGACAGGTGAGAATGTTATGTTACCGGAAAAAGAAACATTCCCCGAGCCATTGATTGAGATATTATTTCCTGTGAAGGGCTGCGTTCCGGAAACAGTCGTGATTGAATCGAAATTAAAATCATTGACTGAAACAGTGCCGTTGTTTACGAATGAAGAACCTCTCACGCGGAAAGTTGATCCGCTTATAGTTCCGTTGTTGGTCACTGCATTGTTTGCCTGTATGGAATAACCGCCCCCGGGATTAAACAATGTCGCTCCGCTGTTTACAGTAATACTCCCCCTGAATATTCCGGTAAACGGGCTTGAAGCATCATAAGCGGTGGTTGTACCGGCAGTTACATTCAGAGGAGCGCTGAAATTTGCACCTCCGCTTACTGCAATCAGTACATCTGTAGTAACAGTGCGTACAGTACCGGGACCTGATATCATTCCGCCGCTTTCCACACTCAAGTCGATTGCACTTCCGTTTGAAATAGAAAGAAAGATTCCGGCACCTATAGTAATTATTCCGCCGTTGTTAACGACAAGCTGGTCTGCGCTTGCATCTGAATTTATTGTAACCGTATGAGAACTGCGAACAGTGACTACGCCGCTCGAATCTGACGGAAAACCGGTTGCAGTAATCCATGTCGAACCGCTGTTGGTGGACATTTGCCATGTAGACGGAGAATTCCAGTTTCCGGTAACGATACTTCGGAAGAATTCATTTGCCGAAAAGGCTGTTCCGTTCACAAAAAATGTAACCATAGATAATACTGCAAATAGAAATAATGATTTTTTCATTTTTCTCCTTTCAAAGAATATTTTATTTAGTTAGTAGTTATGATAAATCAAATACCTCCCGTTACATATTATAATGAAGACTTAATCTTAATGAATCAAGAATTAAGTTCGTATGGCGTACGATGATTATAAAAGATATATGTAAGGGAGGTAATTAAATTTAAATGTAAGGTAAAATTTTTATTCATCATTACGCCATTTATACAAAACTAAATTTAAATGAGTAAGCAGTCAAAGAAAGATTTTTAAGATTTTAGAAGCGATTTTCTTCGAAATATAAAAATAAAATCTTGAAAATCTTAATTTTGAACAAAATATTGATATTATGAATTATGAGTTTTAGAAATTTAAAGGATTACAATTAAGAAGTACCAACGATAAGATTTGTAATATTTACTGGTTAAAAGAAAAGATTGAGAAATTAAATTCAGCCGGTTCGGGATAAAGAACCGGCTGATTGAAAATAGTTAAAAGTTGAAAGTTGAAAGTTGAAAGTTAAAAGTTAAAAGTTGAAAGTTGAAAGTTAAAGTTGAATTTGATAAGTGATAAAAAGCAACTAAATCAACTATCAAATACCAACTTCCAACTTCCAACTATCAACTATCAACTAATCAAGGATTCAGCGGCGTTTTCCTTGTTACAAAATTAATAGAATTATTATAAGCAATCAGAACATCAGTCAGATCTACAATCATATTTCCGTTGACATCTGTCACAACATAACCTGTAAGAAAGCTCGTTGCATTGTTATTAATCAATAACACATCTGTCAGATCTATGAATCCGTCCTGTGTCACATCACCGCTGTAAAGACAATACTTCGTTCCTTTTAATATCTCATTGTTTCCGAATGCCTGAGTAGCAGCAAAAGTAAAATCGTAATTCAAAGTCGAATCCTGAATATAGTTGACAGGATTCTTGCTCCATGTCTCAAGCGAGTTTCTGTGTTTCAGCTGTATGTAATATGATCCTGAAGATGCATTGTTAAACTGCAGTGCAGATTTAAAAGTCAGTGAATCCAGAAGTCCGACTGCCGAATCCACAACTGAATACGGAGTCGTTGCATTTCGCAAATACCCACGGACTGTATCAGTCATGTTTAAATTATTTGTTGCAATATTATAAAATCCTTCCTGTATCATGCCTATTGCCGCTGATACTTTCGATGAATCAGCAGACCATCTTGAAAATGAAGTCAGGCCTGTTATTGTAATCTGATCCGTTAATATATTCACAGTGCCTCCCATGAAAAGCCATGTGCTTCCCGAGTTTGTTGATTTAAATAATTTTAAAGAAGGTTTCGGCTTTCCGTTCAATTCCGAGTTGTCGAACTTATATACCAAAGTCGCATTGAGTCCGGTATTGTTTGTTGGTGTAATATCATAGTATCTTTTTATACTCGTTCCTCCGTTCAATCCTGTCTGTACAGTGTGTCCTCTTCTGACTTCCGTAGTTCCCAAATTTGATGCCTGCGTAAGCACTGCTCCCATTCCTGCGACATTAAGTGAACTCGGTGAATTAATGTCTCTTGTTGTTGTAATATATCCTGTAGTCCCGAACACAACATTGCCGGGAGTTTCAGTCATGTAAGCCGTTGGATTTAAAGTAATTATTCTTCCGTTTAAATTTAAATCACCAAGTATCACCGAAAGCGTATCGGGAATGGTGATGTTACCTAATAATGTTGCACCGGCAGGATTGTTAATTCTTAGTGTGTAATAATTTATGTTGGTCACCGATACAGACTGCAGAGCTGTTCCGTTGTATTCAATCTTACTTCCAACATTATTGAATGTACCGTTTTGAATTATCGGATTTGATGCGGTAAATTTAACTGTGTTGCTTCCGATGCTGAAAGTTGAACCTGTGTTTATTCCTACCGAGCTGAACTGATGATTTGTTGTCAGAGTTACACTTCTGCCCGCAATAATATTTGCATGCGTGGTAAATGATCCTGTACCCGAAAGAATTATGTTTGTATCGAGATTGCAGGTTGAAACGCTGACAACCCCGTTATTTACAAAAGTTATACCTTTATAAGTCATTGTTTTCCCTGATGAACCAAAAGAAGTCATCGTTCCATTATTTGTCACGTTTCCGTAAAACTCAAGTTTATAGGAAGTAAGTCCGGACAATGTTGCAGATAAAGTTGCTCCTGTATCAATTGTTACAGGTCCGTATAACCTTCCGATATTAGGAGATGAGAAATCTGTTGCAGCTGTTGAGCCTGTGTTTACATTTAAGGGAGCCAGAAAACTCGAGCCGTTTCTTAAATTTAAACTTACAGTATTTTGTGTTTTGAATAGTCCCGAATTTGTAATTGTAGCGCCGTTGAAAAGCTCAAGTCCCCCTGAAGTTAAATTTACAGTAAACCCGTTGGGATTAAGAGTACCTGCAATATATAAACCGGACGACGGAGTAAATGTCATGTCTGAAAGCAATGTAACACTCCTGTTTGCATTTATGCTGGTAACTGCAGATGTAATAGGTCCTGAACCGGAAAGAGTCGAAGTTGAATCGAATATAAAATTTGCAGGGTTGACAGTTCCGTTATTCACCATTGCGGGACCTTTGAATATCATTTGTTTCCCGGATGCGCCGGCAGAAGTTAGTGTTCCATTGTTAGTCAGATTGCCGTAAATTTCAAGTTTGTAGCTCGTTAAACCGGACTCGGTTGCTGATAATGTTGCGCCGGCATCTACTGTAACAGTACCATAGAGCCGTCCGATATTAGGCGACGAAAAATCTGTCGCAGCTGTAGTACCTGAATTTACATTTAACGGAGCAAGAAAACTCGAGCCGTTTCTTAGGTTTAAAGTTACAGTGTTTTGAGTCTTCACCAATCCGGAATTTAATATTGTTGAACCACTGAAAAGAGTTATACCTCCTGAAGTGAAATTTGCTGTAAACCCATTCGGATTCATAATACCACCTGTTGAAATATAAAAATCACCGGGTGTAGAGAAAGTAATGTTTGAAAGCATTGTAACATTGCCCGTTGCACCAATATAAATATCATTTGAAGGTGAAAAGGAGCCTGAACCTGAAAGAGCGGAGGTTGAATCGAATCCAAAAATAGGAGTAGTGACTTGACCATTATTTACCATCACAGCTCCTTTGAATCTCATTGCTTTAGATGATGTTCCGGCTGCTGTTAATGTCCCGTTGTTAGTAAGATTACCATAAAACTCAAGGCTGTAACCCGTAAGTCCCGATTGTGTGGCATTTAAAATCGCACCGGCATCTACTGTAACCGGTCCGTATAATCGTCCTATATTGGGTGATGAAAAATCTGTGGCTGCAGTTGTACCTGAACTTACATTCAACGGAGCGTTAAAACTCGAGCCGCCTCTTATATTTAAAGTTACTGTGTTTTGAGTCTTGAATAATCCCGAATTTACTACCGTTGCCCCACTGAAAAGAGTAAAACCTCCTGCAGTGAAATTAGCCGTAAACCCATTGGGATTCAGAATACCTCCTGTCGCAATATAAAAATCGGCAGGTGTAGAGAAAGTGATGTTTGAAAGCATTGTAACATTACCTGTTGCACCAATATAAAGATCATTTGTTGGTGAAAAAGATCCTGAACCCGAAAGAGTGGAAGTTGAATCAAATCCAAAAATAGGAGTAGTGACTTGACCATTATTTACCATTACAGCTCCTTTGAATCTCATTGTTTTCGATGAAGAACCGACTGAAGTTAATGTACCATTGTTTGTAAGATTACCGTAAAATTCAAGTATGTAAGCCGTTAGTCCTGATTGAGTGGCTGATAATGTAGCCCCGCTGTCAACAGTAACCGGACCATAAAGTCTGCTTATATTTGGAGAAGTAGACTCATATACAACCGTGACACCGGAGTTAACTTTTAAATTTGCATTAAAATTTGAACCGGCTTTAAGCTGTAAACCAATCAGAGTTCCCTGAGTTTGAACAGTACCCGGACCGTTGACAGATCCTCCTCTTAATACTGTCAAATCATCTCCCGATCCGTCCTTTATTGTAAGCATAATACCTGTATTAACCGAAACACTTCCGCTGTCAATTGAAATCTGATCTGCGCTTACATTGACAATAACTGTCACTGTATTCGGGTATCTGATTTGAATCAACCCGCTTGTATCGGTCGGAGTGCTTGTAGCTGCAAACCATGTTGAACCGTTGTTGGTTGACATTTCCCATGTTGATGTTGCATTCCAGTTACCCGATGTAATGCTCCTGAATCGTTCATTCGCCGAAAAAGAAATTTCAGTGAAAACAAATAACAACATTGAAGCACTAATAATTGATAATAATTTGCTCATTTGACTCTCCTTTCTTTATAGAAGTAAATTAATTTTAACTAATAAAAATATTTTTAAAAGAATTTATAATAAACTTTCAACTTTCAACTTTCAACTTTCAACTTTTAACTTTCAACTTTTAACTTTTAACTTTAACTCACGGATTCAACGGTGTCTTTCTCGAGACAAAATTAATAGAATTATTATAAGCAATTAAAACATCTGTCAGATCTACAATCATATTTCCATTTGCATCAGTAGGAACGTATCCGGTTACAAAGCTTGTTGCATTGTTATTAATTTGTATTACATCAGTTAAATCTATAAATCCGTTCTGAGTCACATCACCGCTGTATAAACAAAACTTCGTGCCTTTTTGAATTTCATTATTTCCGAATGCCTGACTTGCCGCAAAAGTGAAATCATAATTCAGAGTAGAATCCTGAATGTAATTAACCGGATTCTTACTCCATGTCTCGAGTGAGTTTCTGTGTTTCAACTGAATATAGTATGATCCGGATGAAGCATTAGTAAATTGCAGCGCTGATTTAAAAGTCAGTGAATCAAGTAATCCGATTGCCGAGTCCGCTATAGCGTATGGAGAAGATGCATTTCTTAAGTAAGCTCTGACTGTATCTGTCATGTTTAAATTATTTGTAGCAATATTATAAAATCCTTCCTGTATCAAGCCAATTGCTGCAGATACTTTCGATGAATCAGCTGACCATCTTGAAAAAGATGTCAAGCCTGTAAGTGTTATTGTATTGTTAACAATGTTTACAGTCCCTCCCATGTAAAGCCATGTACTTCCCGAATTTGTTGATTTAAATAACTTCAATGAAGGCTTTGGCTTTCCGTTTAATTCTGAATTGTCA
The DNA here is from genome assembly GCA_964399995.1 of uncultured Ignavibacteriaceae bacterium. Taxonomy (GTDB): domain Bacteria; phylum Bacteroidota; class Ignavibacteria; order Tepidaquicellales; family Tepidaquicellaceae; genus JAGPCH01. The sequence continues at coordinate 26,939 of CAYNTN010000023.1, read as the reverse complement.
AAATTATAAACTAAAGTTGCATTGAGCCCGGTATTATTCGCCGGAGTTATGTCATAATATCGTCTGATGCTTGTCCCTCCGTTAAGTCCGGTCTGAATTGTGTGACCTCTTATGACTTCTGTATTTCCAAGATTTGTAGTTGCAGTCATTACTGCTCCCATGCCGGCTACATTCAGTCCTGTTGGGGTTCCGATGTTTCTTGTTGTTGTAATGTATCCGGTATTTCCTTTAACTGTATTGCCCGGTGTCTCCGTCATATATCCCGTAGATGATATAGTAATGATTTTTCCGTTTAGATCGAGATCACCAAGAATAATATTAAGTGAATCGGGAATTAAAATGTTGTTTGATAAGATCGCTCCGGCGGCATTATTTATGCGCAGAGTATAATAATTAATGTTAGTAGTCGGTACAGTCTGCATTATTGTTCCGTTATATTCAATTTTGCTGTTGGTATTTGTAAATGTCCCGTTAACAGTAAGCGGTGTCGGAGCGCTGAATTTTGCATGGTTGCTTCCTATGTTGAAAGACGTGCCTGTATTGACAAGCATACTGAAAAACTGATGATTGCTTGTAAGATTGACCACTGCTCCGGTAGTCAGAGATGCTGCCACAGTTATGCTTCCGCTTCCCTGAAGTGTTTGAGGTCCTATTGTTCCGACAAACCTGAGCGCTGCACTTGTGTTGCCAGAAATTGTGCCGTTGTTTGTCACATTGCTGAAAGTCTCCAGAGTATATCCGCCGATTCCTACAGAAAGAGTCGCTCCGTTGTTGACTGTTATTGCTCCGTATATTCTTCCTATGAAAGGACTTGTTTGATCATTGGCAGTAGTAGTACCTGAGTGTACTAAAAGAGGCGGATTGAAAGTTGAATTTGCGTCTAAATTCAATGCAACAGTTCCCTGCGTCTGTACCAATCCTGAACCTGAAACTATACCACCGCTGTTAACTTCAAATTCTCCTGATGTAAATGTGAATGTATGTGTATTAGGATTTAATGTTCCTCCGCTGATTAAAAAGGTTATACTGGGTGAGAAAGTGATATCCGTCAGCATTGTAATGTTTCCTGAGGCTGTTATTTGTATTGTGCTGCTCGTAAAAGTACCTGCTCCTGACAAAGTCGAAACTGAATCCATCCTGAAAGACTGGCAGTTCAATGCCCCGGTATTAACAAGGCTTGCTCCTCTTAAAACAAATACAGCACCGCCTGTTCCTGAAATTGTTCCATTATTTGTTATAGTGTTATAAACTTCCAGAAAATAACCTCCGAAACCAACATTAAGTACTGCACCATTGTCAACTGTCACTGCGCCGTATAATCTGCCTATAAAAGGACTTGTATTATCGTTTGCAGTTGTAGTGCCTGTATTAACTTTTAACGGTGCATTGAATTGTGAGCCTCCGTCTAAGTTCAATTCTACAGTACCTTGAGTCCTGAATAAACCCGAATTAATGACTGTTCCTCCGCTAAAAAGATTGAATGTTCCGGAATTGAATGTAAATGTTCTTGTGTTCGGATTAAATTTCCCGCCGTTATTAATGCTAAATGTAAAACCTGGTGTGAATGTAATATCGTTAAGCAAAAATATATTTCCGCCGGTTGTAATTGTGATTGCATCACTTGTAAATGTACCGCTTCCCGAAAGAGTCGAGACCGAATCCATTCTGAAATTTTTGCAATTTATCGAACCGTTGTTAACAAGTGCCGGACCTCTTAAAGCAAATGTAGCGGAACTTGTTCCGGTAATAGTTCCGTTGTTGGTTACATTTTCGTATGCTTCCAGGCTGTAACTACCGGTACCAACATTAAGTGTTGCGCCATTGTCAATTGTTACATTTCCGAATATCCTTCCAATGAAAGGACTCGTCTGATCGTTCGCGGTTGTAGTTCCTGTATTAACTTTAAGCGGCGCATTGAAACTTGAAGTGCCGTCAAGGTTCATTGAAACAGTACCCTGTGTCTGAAACAAGCCCGTGCTTAGAACTATACCTGTTCCCGGTATTTCGAATTCACCCGAAGTAAAGGTTAAAGTATTCGAATTCAGATTAAGAGTGCCTCCGTTGTTAACGATGAAACTTCCGGTAAGAGAAAATGTAAGGTTACTTGTTAATGTCAGTGTTGCCGCACTGCTTACTGTAATTCCGTTTCCCGTAAAAGTGCCGGCGCCCGAAATGGATGATGTCGAATCTGCTCTGATGGTTCGTATTGTTGCTGAGCTATTATTAGTCAGGCTTGTGCCTTTTAAAACCAATGTTGCTGAGCCGGTGCCGCTTATTATTCCATTGTTTACAACTGCTTTATAAGCTTCGAGAAAAAATCCACCGTTTCCAACAGATAAAGTAGCTCCTGCATCCACAGTCAGTGTTCCGAATATTCTTCCGGTAAAAGGACTTGACTGGTCATTAACGGTTGTAGTCCCTGAATTTATTTTTAATGCAACATTAAAATTCGAGCCGTTTCTTAAATTCATCGCTGTACCGGCTCCCTGTGTTTGAAATGTGCCCGGACCTGAAACTACTCCGCCGGTCAGGACTGTAAGATCATCTCCGCTTCCATTCAATAATGTAAATGTTATACTTGTATCTATTGAAAGCGTACCACCTGTATTTACAGTTAACTGATCAGCATTTACATTCACTGTGACAGTAACTGTGTTGGGAGTTCTGACTGTAATCGCACCGCTTGTTTCGGAAGGTGTAAGAGTAGCAGCTATCCATGTCCCTCCGCCATTAGTTGACATTTCCCATGTTGTTGTTGAATTCCAGTTTCCTGAAGCAATGCTTCGGAACTGTTCATTAGCTGAAAATGCCGATCCGTGAATTAACGATAGAAAAAGTGCTGCTAAAACAAACTGTACATTAAATTTTGTCATTACAACTTTCCTTTCATTATAATTTTATTGTTAAAAAACTTCAGTTATTGCAATTATATGAAACTTTTAAAGTAATTTTTAACTTTTAACTTTCACTTATAACTTTCAACTTTCAACTTTCAACTTTCAACTTTCAACTTTTAACTTTTAACTTTCAACTTTTAACTTTTAACTTAAAATAAAATCCCCCTGATACTTTTAAGAGATCAAATTAAACTGATAAAATCAGTTTATTCGTAAGGCGTTACGAAGTTTGATTAGACTTGCGATCAGGGGGAATTATAAATTCGTAAAATTTTTAAACTTTCGGAACGCCTTATAAGCAAGTTAGAAATATTTAAATTTTTTGTCAAAGAAAAAGAAACGAATCTTTAGGAAATCCACCAGCCTTTTTAATTTCAATTTCCCTCAAAAACCTTTAATATTTACAATTTTAAAACTATCTTGGAAATAATCTTTAGAATATTGAATGCAAAATACACGTTTAATCAGATTTCTTAAATCCTTAAATCAAACCGAGATCAGGCAATTCAGTGATTTTGTTAATTCGCCGGTATTTAATAAAAATCAAAATTTATCTGAACTTTTTGAAATTCTTTACAAATACTATCCTGCTTTTGATCTTCAGGATTTAAATGAAGAAAAATTATTTAAAATTATTTTCGGTAATAATAAATTTGAGTATTTTAAAATCAAAAATCTGATATCCGATCTGTTTGGTTTAGGAAAAGAGTTTCTTTCATTTAATGTTTACAGGAAAGACAAACATATAAAGGATAAATATTTGCTTGAAGAGCTGAGAGTCAGAAATCTGGATACAGCGTTTGAGCATGTATTCAAACAAGCAGAGAACGCTCTGGAGAAATCCAAAGTTAAAGATGAAAATTATTATCTCCATAAAATGCATCTCAGAGATGAACTGATGTCATACTACTCGCCTAAAAAACCGAATGTTAATTTTCATTTCTTTCAGGAGAAACTTGATCTGTTTGTAAATTATTCAGTAATTTTTCTTCTGAAAATATACAATATAATGCTGCACGAAAACAATCAGAATAATTATAATTTTAACATGAGCATGTTTGACAATGTGATGGAGTATCTTGAGAAGAACAAGATCAGCAACAATCCGACGTTAGAGGTATATTATTATATTCTGCTCATGGAAAAAACCAAAGATGAAAAATATTTTTATGCATTAAAGGAATTAAAAAATAAATACCGCGATGAGCTCAGTATTGTTGATAATTACATGGTTTATCTTCATCTTGACGGATACTGCGCAACGGCTTATAATGATTTCGGCAGAACTGATCTTCTCGGTGAACAATTCATTCTTGCTAAAGAACATCCGGTTTCCGATATGACGGAGTTTGGAAAAATTCTTTATCCGGATTTTCTGAATCAGATCAAAAAAGCAGTTAGAGTACATGAGTTTGAATGGGCTGAAGATTTTATTAAGAAGTATAATCATAAGCTCACTGACGATAAAGAATATACATTGAATTTTTGTTATGGCTACATTTCATATAAAAAAGGCGAACTTGATAAAGCGCTTGATTATTTTTCAAAAGCTAACTTTACAAATTTCATTTTAAAAATTCAGGTAAAAATACTTCTTCTGCAGCTTTACATTGATAAGAAGTATTATGATCAGGCGGAATTAATGATCGATTCATTCAGGCATTATCTGTCCCGGGAAAAATCCCTGCTTGACTCGATAAAAGTTTCGGTTTTAGAATTTTTGAGGATAACGAGTGATCTCATAAAAATGAATTCAGAAGTTTCTGAAATTGACAAAGACTACAAAATCGCAAAAATAAAAACTGATATAGATAATATGAGTAATAACAGGTTCGGGATAAAACTGTGGCTCAGAGAAAAAATAGCTGACAGTTGAAACAATTGATAATTGATAATTTATAATTGATAGATGGATTTTACTGCAAACAATAAACTGTCATCATCAATCGTCAAGCAGCCAATCTCAACTAAACAATCAACAATTACAATCAACAATTATAATCAATTATCAACTATCATAGATTCAGCGGACTCTTCCTGACTACAAAGTTTCATTTGCAGAATATTAAATAGGCGGTTAAAACCAATTAAGGTTAACATAAAAAATATTATTAGTAGTGACTTTCTCAAGTTTGAAGCGTCTTTCATTGTTTTGATGACAAAATGATCATACCTCATCGTGAATCGTCAATCCTTAATCGTCAGTTTTTAATTATATCAAAAAACAGAAGCATTGTTAAAAAAAGGACTGAGCATAAGCCCAGTCCTTTGAATACTCTCTTATTCACGTTTGACGTTTGACGTCTGCCGTTTCACGTTTGCCGTCTGCCGTTTGACGTTTGACGTTTGACGTTTGACGTTTCACGTTTCACGTTTCACGTTTCACGGTCTCTTCACCGACACAAAATTGATGGAATTATTATAAGCAAACAAAACGTCTTCAAGATCTACTACCCTGTTTCCGTTGACATCGGTATTTACATATCCGCTGGCAAAGCTTGAAGCTGCATTATTTGTCGCTATTACATCAGCAAGGTCTATAAACCCGTTTTGATTTACATCTCCGGAATAGAATGTCCACTTTGTCCCGACTAGCACTTCATTATTTCCGAATGCTTTGGTCTGAAGATCCGTAAAATTATAATTTAAAACTCCGCCGACTGTATAGATCTGCGGTGTCTTGCTCCATGTCTCTAAAGTATTTCTGTGTTTCACAACCACATAGTAAGTATCCGTTGAAGCTACTCCAAAATTCAGGCTCGAAGTAAATGTCACCGAATCAAGAGTTGATCTTGCAGAATCAATTACATTGTACGGAGAGACATTATTTCTCAGCTGAACAGTGATAGTGTCCTTCATATTCAGTTTCAATGTTGTCAGATTATAAAATGCTTCAGGCATGCATATTACATTTACGGTTCCCGAATTGCTTCCTGCAGTGTATCTTGCAAAATTTTGTATTCCGGTCTTTGTAATTTGATTTAAAACTGTATTTACAATCCCGCCGTCAGCAACATAACTTGCACCCGCGTCTGTAGATTTAAACAAAGCAAGAGTCGATTCATTATTACCGTTCAATTCCGACTCATCATATCTAAAAACCAAAGTTGCATTGAGTCCCGAATTATTAGTCGGTTTGATTGCATAATATCTTCTGATTGCCTGACCTCCTGAAGGAAGTATCTGCACAGAAGGACCTCTCTTAATTTCTGTCAGTCCGAGATTTGATGTTGTTGTAATTACTGCTCCCAGACCGGCAACATCCAGACTGCTTGGTGCATTCAGATTCCTCGTTGTGACTATAAATCCTGAATTTCCCGTAACCGTGTTTCCCGGTGTTTCGGAAAGTGTTGCGCTCGTTAGAAATGTCAGGACTCTTCCGTTCAGATTAAGATCGCCTTTTAACAATTGTAAAACACCGGAGAAGTTAATGTTTTCTGTCAGGACAACACCGGCAGAATCGTTTATGGTCACATTATTGTAATTTATGTTTGACTGCGGAAAATTCTGAGCTGCAGTTCCGTTATATTCTATCGTGCTTCCTGCAGTTACAATTGATCCGTTGGCAACGATTGGAGTTCCGGCTCCGTTTAACTTCAGTGTTTTTCCGTTGAGATCAAACGTAGATCCTGCATTAACAGTCAGATATAAGAACTGATGGTTGGTTGCAAGAGTAACGTTAGCACCTTCCAAAATCTGGCAATTGGATGTAGTAAAGCTTCCGGTACCCTGCAAAGTATGAAACGAAGTCGGAGCAAAGATTATCGATTCAAAAAGAAAAACTGACGAACTTACTATTCCGTTATTTGTAAATACCGGTCCAAAAAATCTGAAAGTTCCTCCCGTAAGTGTTCCGTTAATCGTTACTGTATCATTTGCCGTTAATGTATATCCGCTTGGATTAACATTAAGAACTGCACCTGTATCAACCAAAATCGTATTATATGCAATTGCTTCAAAAGGAGAATTATCGTTGAAAATGGTTGTAGTACCTGTATTTGTTCTGTACGGAGAAAGTAGCTGAGAGCCGTTTCTTAATAATATATTTACGTTTCCCTGACTTTGCAGAAGACCTGAGTTTATAACTGTAGCAGCATTATTCAGAAAAAAATTAACTGTGTTTTGTATTCCTCTTAATGTTGCCGTAAAATTATTCGGATTTAAGAATCCGTTTGAATTAATACTGAAGTTCAGCGGGTTAAGTCCTCCGAAAGCAAGACTATTTGATAATCTTACAATCGCATTCCCGTTAATATTGAGATTTGCCGGATTCCATGTCCCTGTTCCTGAAATTGATGTTGTGTCGTTAAAGTTAAAAGTATTTGGAGTCACGGTTCCATTATTTGCAAAATTGCTGCCGTTCATGTTAAATGATGAACCTGCAGCGGTGATAGAACCGTTGTTGATCACATCATTATTTGCCTGTAGGGTGTATCCACCGGGATTTACAATTAAAGTAGCTCCATTATCAATTGTTAATGTATTAAATAGGTTTCCTATAAAAGGTGAGCCATCATTAAGACCTATTGTTTGACCGGTATTAATTTTAAGCGGAGAATCAAAGTTACTTCCGTTTCTCATATTTAATGTTACTGTTCCCTGAGTTTGAAATAATCCTGAATTAAAAGCTGTTCCGCCATTATTGATTACAAAATTTACCGTGTTGGCTGTGCCATTAAATGTAACTGTCCTTGTATTCGGGTTTAATGTACCGCCGGTATTAATAGTAAAGTTGACAACAGAAGAAGATCCAAACGCAACATTGTTGCCTGAAATCAGGACATTTCCTGAAGAGTTGATATTTATATTCGGGTTTGCCCATTGTCCTGCACCGGACAAATTTGTTGTTGAATCAAAATTAAAATTTGTTGAATTAATTAGACCGTTATTTATAAATGTTTGTCCTCTCATTGTAAATGAAGAGCCGACTCCTGAAATTGTTCCGTTGTTTGTGACATTGGATCTGGCAAGTATTGTATAGCCACCTCCGTTAACATTCAATACTGAGGATGCATCAACAACAATAGGTCCGTTAAACACAGCAATAAAAGGACCGTTATCATTCACACCTGTTGTAGTTCCTGATTTAACATTCAAAGCAGCATTGAAAATGCCGGAATTTCGAACGAATATTGAAGCACTTCCTCTTGTAAGAACATTGGTAGTGCTTGAATTTCCAACTGTTCCATTTGCATTTACAAACAAATTGACCTGATTAGCCAAACCATTAAGCAGTATAAACTGACCTGCTCCACTAACTTTTCCTCCTCCATTGATACTAACATTGACCACAGCCGTTCCTCCAAAAACTACGGTATCATTTATTGTTACATCACCGGTTGAATTAAAATTAATATTTGAGCCATTCCATGTTCCTCCACCGTCTAATAAAGTAGTAGAATCAAAATTAAAATTAGTCGGATTAACGAGTCCCGTATTTATGAAACTGCTGCCTCTCATGGTAAAACTTGATCCGCCTCCGGAAATCGTTCCGGCATTATTGACATTATTCCAAGCTCTTACGGTATATCCACCGCCGTTAACACTTAATCCAAAACCTGCTGCAATAGTAATTGCTCCTCTCATTTCCGCAATGTTTGGTCCCTGTGGGTTAACTATATTTACGGAGCCTGAATCCACAACCAAAGGAGCGAGAAATGAACTTACGTTTATTAATTCAAAAGAAACACCTGCTCCAAAAACTTTTATCGCGCCGGGTCCGGAAACAGTTCCGTACATAAAAAAATCTGTTCCGGCGCCGTCGTTTATCATTAATCTCGAACCGGCACCGAGCGTTAGTGAACCTCCGGTTTCAATGACAAACTGATCTATCGCCAGCGGGGTATTGTTGTTTACAGTTACGGCATTAGGATTTCTGATTGTAGTTGTGCTGCTATTTACATCCGGGAATGTGGAAGTTGCGATTATCCATGTCCCTCCGCCGTCAGTAGAAAATTCCCATGTAGCAGGAGTAGTCCAGCTCCCTGAGAGTCTGGATCTCCAGAGTTCGTTTGCTGAAAATGAATCAGAGGTGAATAGAATACTAAAGAAGAATAAACAGTAAATTAACTTTTTCATGATAAGTAAATTTAATTATTTGGGTAATAAGGATTTTTATTAAAATTTATAGTTAATCCTGATTCTTCGCAATAATTGGTGATATGATTTTAGATATTTTTAAATTGTGATGGGAAGCGACAGATATGCTTATATTTTAGATGATCAGTTTGAAAAAGTTTAACATCGCCTACGCCATTTGTAATTAAAAATATGATAAACGGTTAGTTTTGTCAAAGAAAAATATTTCCGGTTTTAGAAAAATCTCTGGGAAAACTATTCAAAATTATTGTATTTTATTCATTTTTTAAATCCAATTCAGCATTTTGTAAAAAATGGATTAGAAATAAATATAATTTTTAAATAGACAGTCCGACCATTCATCAAAACAGCCGGACGGTATTATTTAAACCTGCTGTTTCAATCTCAGTCTTTTATGAATCCTGAAAATATATAATTGTTTGCGTTAGGCAAAGTCTTAGCATTTGATTTTAAGTCAGAATAAAGTTCGGGATACCAGTAAACGGAATCTATAGTCACACCGCCTGCATTATAATTTTCAAATTTATCTACGAATGGTTTTAAAGAAGGAAATATTATCCAGCCGTTTTCAGGGTCGATAGTATAGCCCGGAAGGTAATCAAACTTTCCGTCCGGTCCTCCGGACCTGCCGTTTGAATATTTATCCAATCCTAATATTGTAATCAGGTAAGTACTTAAACCTGTGATCGGAAGTGTTTGACTGTAAACGCCATTGTAAAGATATTTTATTTCAAACTCAAAACCGTCGCTTGCAACATTTTTTTCCGGGAGCTGATAAATATTTTTTAATTTCATCTGCCAGGCTACTGTATTCTGAGGAATGAGAGTTGCGACCTTTACCATTTTCAAAATCAAAGTATCATCAGGATGGGCGTTAGTATCCGTGCTGATAGTCCCAAATTGCGTTCCCATATTTGGTCTTCTGTATGCAACTCCGGCAAACCAATTCTCCGGTAAATTTATTTTTAGAGAAATGTATCCCGCATATTTATGAAGAACATATTCGAAAGGCTGAAGTTTTCTCACTAATCCAAAATTTCTAATCCCCTGCTCCTGATTGGGAACCGATTTTAAACTGTCATTATAACCTCCTGATGGAATGGAAGGCAGATCAATATGTAGCCCGGCTTTCCTGTAACCTGAGGTTGATCCATCAGTCTGAACCCATAATTCAAAGCTCTGTTCATCAACGGATAAATTAACAGTTTGAAGTGTCATATTTATATTATTATAATAATCAAGAAAACTCGCCTCATATACAGTATCTAAAAAATAATGATTTTCAGAATAATCCCAGACTTTTAATTCATATGCCTGACGTGTATCTGGAGAAATTACTGTATCTTCTGAACAGGACTGAAGGGAAATTAATATTATTAAGGAAAGACTAAGGCTTACTGCTTTTATTGTTTTCATTTTATTTTTAGTTTGATTTAAAAATGAATTTTGTTGCAGTAGTATTTTCCGATAAGAATGGTTTAAGTTATTGAATGATTTTTTAACAGTTATAATTTGTAGAATATAGTTTTTAAAGACAACGAAAAAAAAATTTGGATTAGCATAAACACACTATATATAGTCATATTTATTTCATGCATACATTAACTTTTTACCTTTTGGTTCAGGAATATTTCTTTTTAATGATTTTGCAGTTTCAATCCATTCATCAATAATTTTTTCAATATTTTCTAAAGCCTCTGAGTAAGTTTTTCCGTCTGACATACAGCCCGACAACTCAGGAACTTCAGCTATATATGAATTATCTTCATTACTCCAGTAAATTATTATTTCATATTTGTATTTCATTATCCTAATTTTAGTTTATATTTCAAAATTAAATTCCTTACTTGTTTTACTTGATAAGATTTTGATTTTCCTTTTATAGGTTGCAAGTTAAGTATTTCTTCAACATGATCCTTGTAAAAAATATGATGATCACCTTTTATTCTCTCATTAAATCCAATATTTTTTAATAAATTTCTTACATCTTCAAATCGGATATTATTGTCTGAAGATCCACTTAACACAAGCTCAAAAGTTTTTTCTGATTTTCCCATCCTATCAATGAATCAAACTCTAAGTAAACTATGTGTAGAAACAATAATTTTCAATGTATATCAATTTTTGACAATTTTCATAAAGACTTTGAATCCATACCCAAGCAAGAAGTTTTTTTGCATAGTTAAGACTTATCTTTAATAATTTGCTTACAAAATTATTCACTCTTTGCAGAAATAAATTCTATGGTTTCCCCTTTTAATAATACTTGTCCTTGAAGACTGATATTATAATTCTTCAATTCATTGACCGAAATACTTTTATAGTGTAGATTCAAATAAAAACGTTTATTTCTTCAAGCTGAAAATATTAATTTGTATCTAAAAGTATTTATAAATACTGATTGGATTCCCGACAAAAGCATTCGGGAATGACAACTAAAGAAGATATTGTGTTATTCGTAATTTGTTATTCGTAATTTGTTATTCGTAATTTGTTATTCGTAATTTGTTATTCGTAATTTGTAATTTGTAACTTGTAACTTGTAACTTGTAACTTGTAACTATTCTTCTTCTTCCGCTCTCAATTTTTCCAAAACACTAAAATCCTCGAGCGTCGTCGTATCACCTTTCACTTCCCCGCTGTGCGCAAGCTCACGAAGCAGTCTTCTCATTATCTTCCCGCTTCTTGTTTTCGGAAGCATATCGGTAAATCTTATTTCATCAGGTCTTGCAAGAGCACCGATTTCTTTTGCTACCCAGTTACGCAAATCCTCTTTTAATTCCTCGGTAGGAGTTTGACTTCCCTCGAGAGTAACGAATGCACAGATTGTATTACCTTTCAAGTCATCCGGCTTCCCGACAATTGCAGCTTCCGCAACTTTCGGATGCGCAACAAGTGCAGACTCAATTTCAGCAGTTCCGAGACGATGTCCGCTTACATTGAGCACATCATCAACTCTTCCCATCACCCAGAAGTATCCGTCTTTATCTCTTCTTGCTCCGTCACCTGTAAAATAAATTCCAGGAAACTCACTCCAGTATTGTTTCTGATATCGCTCATCATCTTTATAAATTGTTCTCAGCATCGAAGGCCATGGTTTTCTTATTACAAGCAATCCGCCGTTTCCTTTGCCTACTTTGTTTCCTTTCTTATCTACGACTTCAGGTTCTATCCCGAAGAATGGAAGAGTACCGGAACCGGGCTTGGTAGGTGTTGCTCCGGGCAGAGGCGAGATCATTATCGCACCGGTTTCTGTTTGCCACCATGTATCAACAATCGGACATTTTTCTTTACCGATCATTTTATTATACCACATCCATGCTTCGGGATTTATTGGTTCACCAACAGTTCCAAGAAGTCGCAGTGAATTAAGTCTGTACTTATCCACCCAATGATTTCCCCATTTTATGAAAGCACGGATTGCAGTCGGAGCGGTATAGAATATTGTGATTCTGTATTTGTCAATCAATTGCCAGAATCTGTCGGGATTTGGAAAATTCGGCGCTCCTTCATATAGAAATACAGTTGCTCCATTTTGAAGAGGTCCATAGACAACATAGCTATGCCCAGTCACCCAGCCTATATCTGCAGTACACCAGAATATATCTTCATCTTTAATATCAAAAATATATTTTGTAGTAATATAAGTCTGAACAGAATACCCGCCGGTCGTATGCAGAATGCCTTTCGGTTTGCCGGTTGTACCGCTTGTGTAAAGTATGTATAACGGATGTTCTGAGTCTAATTTTTCTGCCGGACAAACTTCACTTACACCATCCATTTCTTCATGATACCATTTATCAAGAAACTCATTCCATTTAACATCACAGTTTGCGCGCTTCACAACAATTACATTTTTCACCGAAGGACAGTTAGGAATCGCTTCATCTACATTATTCTTAAGATGAACAATCTGTCCTCTCCTGAACGCTCCGTCAGCAGTAATAACCAATGAAGCTTCCGCATCCGTTATCCTGTCAACAAGCGCATGCGCTGAGAAGCCTCCGAATATAACAGAATGAACTGCGCCTATCCTTGCACAGGCAAGCATTGCTATTACAGCTTCAGGAATCATAGGCATATAAATACAAACCCTGTCGCCTTTCTTTACTCCGAGATTTTTCAGGACATTTGAAAATTTGCAGACCTCAGTATAAAGTTGATTGTATGTTAAAGTTTTCGTATCACCGAATTCGCCTTCGAAGAACAACGCAACTTTATTCTTCCTGTGATTTTTAATATGACGGTCGAGACAATTATAGGAAATATTTATTTTGCCTCCGGTAAACCACTGAGAATGCGGTGCTTTCCATTGCAGAACTTTTTTCCATTTCTTAAACCAGTATAATTCATCCGCGATTTTTGCCCAGAATTTTTCAGGCTCTTTAATCGATTTCTCATAAGCTTTCTTGTACTGCTGAAAAGACTTTATGTAGGCATTCTTTGAGAAGGATTTTTTGGGTTTAAACAATCTGTTTTCACGGGAAAGGGAGGTGATGTTCTTTTCTTCTTTAATGTTTTTTGCCATAGCGGAATTAAGGAGTTTAGGTTAGAGCAAAATTAAGAAAATAGATTGTAATATGAAATTTAGTTAGTTTAAGACGGTTTAATTGTTAGCTAAAATCTATTTATGACAAGTCGTTTTACTCGTTAAGAATTTTTATATAGGGCAAATGAAAATTAAATCAGTTTTACCTGCAATAGTTTTATTTTCTCTTTCAATAATCCACCTCAATTGTGACACCGTTACAGGTCCGATATCGAACATATCCGGGAAAGTAGTCAGCAGCAACAATCAGCCTGTCGTCCGCATTAAGGTAATGATTGGTGACAAATCAGCTTATACTTCTTACTTCGGAACCTTTTCCTTCAGTGATGTACAATTTCCTTATGATGTAAAAGTCATTGATTCATCAGGAAGAAATGCTTATTTATTCAAAGGTTTGAGCACGGGAGAAATCACACTTCCTCTCAGTTTATCTTACTATAGCGGTGATAATGCTGTCATTAAAGTAACACTTCCGGATAATATCCTGAAAGAAAATCTGAATGGTAAAATAATGTTTACCGACGGGAACACAGTGAATTTTTACCAGGACATTTCTGAAGAAACATCAACATCAGCTATTTTCATACCTGTTAACGGTTATAGCCTGACCGGTAAGATTATTCTGCTTATATACAGAAAAGATGCTGACGGATCTATTTTATCCTATGAAAACTACGGAGAGAGTCCGTCCATGACCATTTCACCTTATGCAACTTATTATTACGCTTTTGATTCAACAGATATTTCATTAGATCCGGGTGAGGAAACTGTTACGGGAAGTTTCACACTACCCGACGGTTACAGTTCGACATATGCAGCATTCTTCCTGTGTTTTGCTGCTTACACAGGTTCAGGTTCACTTACAGGTTTCGGTCCTGATTTTTCTGAGTTAAAGGAAAACCCGTTCAGCATTAAGATACCGGCAGGTCTTCCCAGACAATTCAGTACTATAGTTCAATCCTCCGCACACTCAAATACCGGAAGTACATTTGAAACATTCCCTGTATATCCCGGTTCATCAAACGAACTCATTTTAAATGAACCGCCTTTGCTTGTTTCTCCGGAAGATCATGAAAAGAATGTAAACGACGGCACAGTCTTTTCTTACAGCAGCGGTCCCCAGGGGATTTACCGAATCCGGTTTGTCAATCAAAGCCGGTATGCTGAATATATTATCGTTACTGCAAATAATAATTTCACTTTTGCGGAACTCGATCAGATTGGTTTTGGAAGCTACAGTAATAACTATTTCAGATGGCAAGTTGAGAAGACAGGACCGTCAGGATCAATGAACGAATATGTGACCAAAAATTCTAGCACGCTTAGAAGTTTCCAGCAAAGGAGCGATGTCAGAACATTCTCAACCGAGCCGTGATAACTCTGATATTTTATAACTTATTATGAAGTTTACGAGAATTTTAAAAACAGAAAGATGAAAAATAAATTAATCACATCAGTAATTTTTCTTTCACTATCTATAACTCATTTCTCATGTGATGATCTTACAGGTCCTGTTTCGGAGGTAACCGGGAATGTATATGGAATAAATTACATGCCTCTTGCAAATCTTAAGGTAACGATTAATGACCGGAGTGCTTACACTTCTGAAAACGGAAGCTTTAGTATAAGGAATGTTAATGTTCCCTATGATATATCAGTATCGGATTCAATTAATCGTCATGTGACACTTTTCAAAGGACTTTCTGCATCAAATGTTTCACTTCAAATCGAAAGTAACATTTCAAACGGACCCGCCTATGTATTTGTAAAATTTCCGGAAAAAATAATTCAGCCGGATCTGTCAGGGAGAATTATTTTTACTGACGGTGACCGAATTAGCTCGTATGGATATATAAATACTTTTGATACATCAGGTTCATATTTAAATGTGGATCTTAATGAACCGGTTACAGGGAGACTGATAGCATTAATATATAAAAGAGATAATACAGGTAAAATCATATCTTATGAAAATTTTGGGGAGAGTCCTGTGTTTCAGATCGAACGGGAGAAGGAATATTATTATGAGTTTGATTCTCTCGGCTTAACATTAAATCCGGGTGAAACGGAAGTTAACGGATCATTTATAACACCACCGGCAACACCATCTGTAATAGCATCATTTTATTTATCATTCTCCGCAGAGAAAAATTATTTTTCATCAAATGCATTTTCAGGTATTGGTCTGAACAACTTTAATTTTAAAATCCCTACCGGACTTCCGGTACAGTTCCATACAATTGTAGAAAATGAATCTTATAACAGTATTGCAGGAAGTTCGTTTTCCAAATTTACTGTTTATCAGGACTTACAAAATAATCTCGAAGTTCACCTACCGCCTTCATTGGTTTCACCGGCTGAAGGTTCAGTTAACGTAAATCTTAATACACAGCTTTCTTTTAACGGAGGAACAGGCAATGGCGTTTATTTAATTACCTTGAACAATAACAGCCGCTTTGTCACTTATAACATTGTAACTTCCGGAACAAGTTTTACTCTGAAGGATCTTGAAGATTTAGGATTCGGCAGAATTAATAATAATTCTTTTTCATGGAATGTCCAAAAAGCAGGTCCTGTAAATTCAGTGAATGATTATGTGACCGTTTTCCCTGCTGACCAGAACAGCTTCATTCTAAGATCGGGACACAGATATTTTTCGACCGTACCGTGATTTGGATTTGGAATTTGGGATTTCAAATTTGGAATTTTAATGATTTTAGATTTTAGATTTTCATTAATAATCGATCCCGTAGGGATCAAATGCCGGTAGCAAAAAAAGATGTTGTTATGTATCGATCCCGTAGGGATCAAATGTTGGTAACAAAAAAAATGTCCGAATAACCAGATCCCGTAGGGATCAAATGTTGATTAACAAAAAAATGTCCGAATAACCAGATCCCGTAGGGATCAAATGTTGATTAACAAAAAAATGTCCGAATGTCCAGATCCCGTAGGGATCAAATGTTGATTAACAAAAAAATGTCCGATCTCCAGATCCCGTAGGGATCAAATGTTGGTCGGTTCACTCAGGTTCTTTCAATATATATTTTTCATCATATTCAACTTCAAATGCATTTAAAAATGATCTATATTCTTCAATAAAGGATTTTTTTCTATGATGAACCTCCTGATTCTTAATGTAGTTGATTACATTATTTAAATGAGAATGGCTGTATGAAAATGCTCCGTATCCTCCCTGCCAGGAAAACTTGCTCCTGATGAATTTCTTTTCATTAATCCAGGTGGAAGAACTTCCCTTTATATCCTGCATCAAATCTGACAATGATTGATGAGGTCTGTAACCAATGAGTATATGGATATGATCTTCTACTCCGTTTACGATAAGGAGCTTATGTTTTTGTGATTGTATAATACCGGTAATGTATTTATTTAATTCTTCCTTCCATGATCTGCCGATTAATGCCTTTCTGTATTTTACTGCAAAAATTAACTGCAGGTGAATTTGTGTATATGTATTTGCCATGTTCGCTAATTAATATATTAATAATTTGCAAAAATAGATTTCAGGTTTGGGTTTTTAACTAACATTCAATCCCTACGGGATTGTGTTTCGTTTATTTCAATTGCTACCAACATTCAATCCCTACGGGATTGTGTTTCGTTTATTTCAATTGCTACCAACATCCAATCCCTACGGGATTGTGTTTCGTTTATTTCAATTGCTACCAACATTCAATCCCTACGGGATTGTGTTTCG
>CAYNTN010000023.1:0-9576 GCA_964399995.1 uncultured Ignavibacteriaceae bacterium | reverse complement strand
AACATTCAATCCCTACGGGATTGTGTTTCGTTTATTTCAATTGCTACCAACATTCAATCCCTACGGGATTGTGTTTTCGCTTATTTCAATTGCTACCAACATTCAATCCCTACGGGATTGCGTTCATCTTAAAGCTATTGATTGTGAGTTAATTTGTCAAATGGTAAAAATCTCTATTTGTGAAACAATTTAGAGAATAAGTTTGAATCCAACCAATCAATTTTTAACTATGTCCCTTCCTAAAAAAAGCAATAAGTATTTATCCAACCCGGGCTGCTATATCGATGTATCATTTCCGGATAAATTTATTCAGCAGTATTCGGGTGGAAAGATTATGTTTACTGACGGAAATAAAGTTAATGTATATGCTGATTTAGATATTGTTAATCCGGTAAATCCGGTAAGACTTTATGTACCGGCGCTGGGTGTAATAACCGGTAAAATTATTTTTTTACACTACAGATTTAATCATGATTATCAAATTATTTCTTATGATAATTATGGTGAAAGTCCGGAAATGAATCTTCAGCCGGGGAATAATTATCAATTTGAATTTGATTCACTTGATCTGCTATTGAACCCGGGTGAAACAAGTGTTGCGGGGACAATAAGTGATCCTTCCGGTTACACTTCCGATTCTTACTTTTATCTGAGCTTTGCTTCGTCAAACGGAACATACTATGACATTACCATCGCACCTCTTCCATACAGATTTTCATATTTGTCGGGTAATGCATTCAACTTTATTATTCCGACAGGTCTTCCAAGAAGTTTTTATAGCATAGTTGAAACTTTTACAAGAGGTGCACAAGACGGATACTCAAGAGAAGAATTCTATGTTTATCCGAATTCTTCAAACAATTTACAGACAAAAACTTATCCATACCTGATCTCACCTCTGCAATCAGATTCAAACGTTAATACAGGAACGCTGTTTTCTTACGACGGAGGAAATGGGAACGGGGTTTACATTGTGAACATACATACCGTAAATTTTTTAAACCCACTGATCGAATTCCATATAGTTACTACCGATAAAAATATTACTCTCGAAGGGCTTGAGGAAACCGGTATCGGAAGTATCAGGGATACTGATTTTTACTGGGATGTTACAAAACCGGACCTGCAAATTCAATGAATGATTACGTAAGAACTTTTCTTGATCAACCAAATCACTTTATATCAAAAAGCAACGCCAGATTATTCTACACAAAACCGTGATATTAGGATTTAGAGGATTTTAGATTTTTAGATTAAATTGATCATTGAACATTGAGTGCATTTGAAAAAAGCAGAAGATGCCGTGAAAGAAGTAGTTGAAGCCCAAATGGGAATGGTGCAGCCATAAAAATCAGAATTGGCTTTAATGTTCACAATGATCTTTCAAAATTTTAATTTGCTTCTTACATAGTTATATATTTTATAATCCAGTTCATTATCTTTCCTGAATTTATTCTTGTATTCATCGGTAATCATTGACATCTGCAAATCTTTCTCAGATTTATTAAGCACGGGAAGTTTCAATTTTGGCTTGTTCAAAACCTGTGAAAAAATATCTAAAGATTCCTGCAGCTTATCCGCTATACCTATAAAAAAATATCTGTCAAGAACTTCTTTGTAATCCGGATCATCACAACCGAGATAATATGCAATCAGGTTTTTATTGGTCTCAATGAATTCCCTGAGAGTTAATTCCATTCTTCCTGCATTCCTTGAATAATAATAGAATGAAACAAAAAAATCCAAAGGCTCTCTGAGAAAAGTGAAACATCTGATTTCATTTTTTCTGGAGATTATTTCCGGATATCGCTGATAAACAAAAATTCCCTCGGTATGATAATGACCTGCAATACAGTAATCGCTGCTGATCTTGTTAATATCATATCTATTATTAACATATGCTTCCATTTTATTAAGATCTTCAAGGTAATCCGGTATTAAATGAAACCATTTGCTTAATGCTGAAAAGACGGAACTTCCGCCGCATTTCATCATGTGATGAAATATATAAGCGGGATTTTGTTTGAGAAATTGACCCGGCTCCGTTTGAGTATTTTTAGGTAGTAAAATTGTCAATCTGCTCTTTACATTTACAGATTATGTTGTTTTAATATCAAAATAAAATTGAATAAAATCATTTGCAATGTATTTACATCAATTTCACTTTAAGAATGTACCGCGAAATATGTTTCGAGCATACTTTTATTTAAGTTTCCTTTTTAAAAATATTAATTCATTTTTGCGTATTAAATGGCTTGCTTAACACTTTCCGCTTGTTTATCTGCTCAGGTGATTTGTAACTGTTAACTGAAATTATTGATGTCATGAATATCGTAATCAAAGATTTCAATTTTAACGCTATTGTAATTTGTAGTCGCTTGATTTTATTTGAAGTCCGGTGTATGAAATTTTGTGTTTTAAGACCCACATTTTGAAAATTAAAAAAAATCCGTATTTTAAATAAATTCGTTAATTCATTTAACTAACAAAACTTTAAATTAAATTCATAATCTATGTCAGCAAAAGGAAGATTATGCAGCGCTGCTGCGGATTTCAAAAAATACGGCATTCAAAAAAACAAACACGAAGTTTGGGAAGACGGTCAGCGGTTAGATGATAAAAGCTATAAGCCCGGTCAGTATGAATGGTGGTATTTTGATGCGCATCTGGATGACGGATCAATTCTTGTATCCGCTTACATAATTCAGATTGATGATAAAAATCAGGTAAATCCACAGATTACTTTTAATTATGCGGACAGAGAAAGCAGGGTTGAGAAAACAGCTTTCTTTAATGTTGGTGATTATAAAGCTGCAAAGGATCACTGTGATGTGAAAATCGGAAATAATTATTTTATTGGAAAAGGTTTAGACGAGTATGAAATTTTTCTTGATCCTGCGGATAATGAAGGCTGGGGATTTGATCTGAAGATAAAAAGAGAAGTTCCTTCATTTCGTCCGGGTACGGGCTACTGGGATGCCGACGGTGAATACTTTGCCTGGTTCTGTGTAGTGCCGAGCGGAACCATTGAGGGAACAATTACCAAAGCCGGCAGACCGGTGAAAGTAAAAGGCAACGGATACCACGATCATAACTGGGGAAATGTACCAATGAGTAAAATACTTTCGGACTGGTACTGGGGAAGAGCAGACATTGACGGAGTAACTTTGGTTTCTGCCAATGTTCGATTTAAAGATGAAGCCGGCGGAAAAGAGACACCTTTGATTTATTTAACCAAGGGGGATGAAATATTTCTCGATGCAAATAATGAAGAGCTGGCTTTTCTTTCCGGTCATAAAGTTCATCATCCTGAAACAGGTAAATCTTACAACAGCGATGTTATTTATGTTTATGAGAAAAATAATGATCATGTTCTTATTCGCCTCAATGGAGGAGATTCGATAGTTGCTTACACTTCTGTTGAGTGGGAAAACCCGGGCTGGGAAACAAAGTATTTGCGGTTTGCAGCACAGGTTTCACTTGATTTGAGATTAAAAGGAAAGTTATCTGCATCAAAAGGACTTGCAACTCTTGAGATAATGGATTTCTTTGGAAAGAAGAAATAGTTGTTAGTAAATAAGAAACATAAATACTGAGTACGATTGCTTTTAAATCAATATTTTATTTCGTATAAATAAGCGGGTTCAGCATCTCCTATTGTTGTTATCAATTGTAATTTAGCTGGATATTTTTGTTCAACAGGATATAGCAATCTCTGCATTGTGTTGATTATCTTACCGTCATTGATTTTACTATTCCGGCGAAGTGATGCCACTATTACATGTGTCACATTTTCTCGTTTAAATGCAGCAAGCACACTGTCGGCATCCGTTGCAAAAACATTATAAACCGGATAAAATTTTTTGCCATGCGAGTATACAAAGCTCATTGGGGCTTTGCGTACGGCGACATAACTTTCTTCCGGTAAGTTTTCACCGCACCAGGCACTCATCCGTAAATAATTAACCCAATCAGGTGTGTATCCATAATAAATGTTCCCGGATAGATTCTCTTTCAGAATTGGAAAGTTATCCGAAGATTTACTTAAAGTTGAAATAGAACTAAAGACAAAAATAACCAGCATAATTAAAACCGTAAAAATCTGTAGAGCTAACGATTTCTTCTGAAACATGTAATAAAATCCTGAAAAGACGACAAGCAGTATAAGAGGTACATACATCATCACCAAACGAGGCTGATCCCATTGTACCTGGAGCACTACAAATGTTCCTAACATCAAAACAATAAAATAAATAGTGGTTAGCAGTAAATATTTGTTTTTATTTTTGAGAATGAAAAACAAAGACACTGCAACCAAAATGATAAATAAAAAAACGATAATACCGTTCACATCCAGTGAATCCGGTGATTTAAATCCAAGTATCTGAAGTAATCTTTTTGAAATGTATAAATAAGCGTTTTGATAGACTCTGGTTAAAAATCCCGATAAATCTTCATTACCTTCTAACGGATTGTACGGATCTTTTAATGATAAAATAGCAAACTGCCCGCTGTACTGATCCCCTGCTCCCCATATCGTCCTTCTGATTATTTCATAAGGTACTCTGAAAATTAAAAATGAACCAAGAGCATAAATTGCTGCAATATATTTTTTATCGAGGACAAAAAATAAAATCAAGACAGGAATTGCAAGCAGAGCTACATTACGTGACATCGCAAACAGAAATGTTACCAGACCGAGCAGTAGCCATTCTTTCCACGACTCCTTTAAAGTTTTATTTGCCTGTACTTTATCATAAACATTAAAAGCCGTCAGGAAAAACAAACTCTGTAATACCAATCCCATAGCCTCGCTGTAAGTCTGACTGGCAAAATATAAAAAGTAACTATTAAGAGCTGTTATGAAAAGAACAATAAACAAAACTGTGGTCGGTACACGCTTACGAAACGCGAGAAAAATAAACACTATGTTCAGCAGAATGAAAATCACATTAATAGACTTAAGCAAAATAACATTTAGTCCGAACATTGAAATAAAAATGCTTAGAAATACCGGGTACAAAGGAGCATTAGCAGCAGGAAAGTTGTGAAAATCTTTCGAAAAATTATAAGCACTTTCTATATACATACTGTCGTCGTTTCCGGTGCTCATTCTTACATCAAACAACAGCAGTGAAAACAATAAGGTAAAAAACGAAGCTGCAATAATAAGTACAGTGCTGTTTTTAGTAAAGAAATTTTCGAGTGATTGGAACAATAAACCATCAGCTTTTTCTTTTGCAGCCGTACTTTCAGAAAATTCTTTTAAAGCAGATGCTTCAACCGGTTCATATTTTTCAGTATTCATAGTTTTAAAACTGTACAATTATATTGTTGAATTCCGTAATTTTTATTGAATCGCTTTCAGGGACTGAATATCCCAGAGAAAAATTAAAAACGGAGCGAATGAAATTTTATTAAAATAATAATAAATAATAGAGATTACAAGTTTGTAGAATTTATAAGTCGTTTTGGAGGTTTCTCCATCTATTAAAGGAAACCGTTGGAAACCGGATCAAAAAAGTATTTCCTTTTTTCAAATTCACATTATTAATATTTTATTATAACTCCTGAGAAACCGGAATAGATGATCAATACTAAACTCATAACAATACTTAAAACCTTTTCAAAATCTGAGATCAATAAATTCAGGGATTTTGTAAATTCTCCTTATTTTAATAAAAATCAAAATGTCATAAATTTATGTAAAGTAGTTTTGGACCAATACCCGGATTTTAATTCGACAAATTTTACCGAGGAAAAAATCTATGCAAAGATATTTAACAAAGAAAAGTTTGATTACTTTAAAATCAAGAATATAATTTCAGACCTGTACCAGCTCGCCGAAATCTTTCTTAAGATTATTGCAAATGAAAAGAAAGGAATTGATAATGACATTAATCTGCTGAACGAGTTGCACGAAAGAAAACTCGACAGTTTATATGTGAATAAAGAAAAAAATATTAGCAAGTATTTAGACAATTTTAAGATTAAAGATGAATTTTATTATCAGACACTATACCAGTTATCGCGCGTGAATACATCACACTTCAAATTTAAAAAATCCGGTTACACGTTCAATCTTATTCAAAGTGAATTCGATATCTTCTTAAGATATACTTTAATTGTGCTGATGCGTAATTATTCCAAAATGCTGACTCACACAAATCACGGCAACATCGAGTTCAACATGGAAATGTTTGATAATGTCTGGGATTATATAAAGGATAAGAATTTTGAGGATAATCCTTCGAGCCGGGTCTACAAAAAAATAATAGAGCTTGAATTATTCAAAGAGGAAAATGATTACCGAAAGCTCCTGGAGTTAAAAGAAAAATACAGCAATAATCTTTCTGTTGAAGATATTTACTATATATTGCTTGTCGCGAACTCTTATGCAGCGTGCAGACTCAGGCTTGGTGATGAGTCATATTACAAAGACAGGTTCCTTATTTTTAAGGAAATGATAGACAGAAAGATACAGCCTCAGAGCTACATTCTTTTCGTTAATTTCATTACAAATTACACATCGGCATGCATGGTGGAAGAGTATGAATGGGCTGATGATTTCATGAACAAATTTGAACAGGGAATATATCCGGCAGAAGAAGTTACAAACACTTTAAACTACTGCAAAGGATTTTTAGCATACAGGTTAAAAGATTATGATAAAGCACTTGAATATTTTTCCAGGACAAATTTCAAATTGTTCCTCATAAAGGTAATGGTGAAGAGCTATACATTGAGAATATTTTATGAACAGAATTTGTATGAACAGACTTTTTCTGCCATAGATACATTCAGGCATTATCTAAAAAGTGAGAAGTTAATTTCAGAAGAACATAAATCTGCTCACTACGAGTTTCTGAAACATATATCGGAGCTCACAAAACTAAAGTCTGAGGAAATTAAAAATAAAAAAGATAACAACCTGATAATCCTCAGGAAAGAAATAAAGAACATGAAAAGCAATCCTCTCGGAGCTAAGAACTGGCTGATAGAGAAGACGGAAGAATTGATAATTCATAATTGATAATTTAATAACTTAATAATTGATAAGTTAAGAATTAAGAATTAAGAATTAAGATTAAAAATAATTTGTAATTCACGTTTGACGATTCACGTTTGACGATTCACGATTCACGATTTGACGATTCACGATTCACAATTGACGATTCACGATTGACGATTCACGATTCACGATTCACGATTGACGATTCACGATTCACGATTGACAATTCACAATTGACGATTCTTCATTCATTTCAGAAGCAGCATTCTTCTGGTCTCGCTGAAATCTTTAACAATAAGTTTATAGAAATAAATACCGCTCGGTAAATTTTCACCTTTGAATTCCACACTATGACTTCCGGAATTTTGCTCTTTATTAAATAAAGTTATTATTTCTTTTCCTAGTATGTCAAATACTTTTAAAGTAACAAAATTATTAGAAGTTAAATCATAACTAATTATTGTGCGGGGATTGAATGGATTCGGATAATTTTGTTTAAGCATAAAACTTGAAGGAACTAAAGAAGAATTATTTTCAACGGAGATTGAGCCTCCGTTTGTAGTCTTCATAATCAATCCTCCATTCCCTACAGCATATCCGGTATTGTCATTTACAAATTCAATGTCATTGATTGTCCTGTCAGAAAAATTATATTCATTCCAGTTTGTACCATTATTTGTAGTCTTCATAAGTTTGCTCAGATATCCTAAAATAAAACCTGTGCTATTATTTACAAAATTTAATCTTAAAGTATTAAGCGTTCTATTATCCAAGGTCTCCGAATAAACATTATACCAGTCAATTCCTCCATTTGTTGTCCTCTTTAGTATGTAATCGGAAACAAAAGGAGACATTATATGTTCAGTGAAAATAAATCCAATATATTCATCAATAAAATATAACGTATGATCATCCGTAATGAGAGAGTCAAATTCCATATAGTTTACAAAGTTCCAATTTAATCCGGTATTATTTGTTTTGTACAACTTACGTGAATTAAAAGCTGCAAGACAATAACCTATATCATGTAACGGAAATTGAAAATTGTGAACATACTCCGGAAGAAATGAATATGATGTCCAACTGTCTCCTCCGTTGGTTGTTTTGATTAGTGCTTTAGGACCATATGAATTCATTATAAAGCCGGTGTTGACATCAACAAATTGAAATTTAACAACTGTATCATTGGGAACTGCCAGTACATTCCAGGATAATCCTCCGTCTTGTGATTTGTATAAATTTAGGAATGACTGTATATATCCTGTATTGTCATCTAAAAACTGCATTCCATCTATATCAGAAAATGTCGTATTTAAACTCACCCAGTTACTTCCGCCGTTAGAAGTTTTATATAATGAATACCCGGAAATATACCCGGTACTCAAACCGGTAAAATTTACGATTGACAATGATTCAAAAGTACCTGAAGGTGCATTTGGAGTCCAATTATTTCCAGTGTCCTTAGATTTAAAAACTGTTCCATAAGTTCCGACTAAATATCCATTACCGATATTATCAAAGTAAACTGAATTAAATGCAAAACCATCGTTTGAAATTGTATTATCTAAAATCCAGTTTGTACCGCTGTTAGTTGTTTTGAAGAATGTATTACCGTTTCCGCAAATAAATCCGGTTGAAGAATTAATAAATTGTATTTCATTCAGAGCAGGTGTCAAAGGCAGACTCACAGGTAGCCAGGTGCCGCCTCCATTTGTTGTCTTTCTTAAATCTCTTGTTGTATTTGAAATACTCCCTACAGAAAACCCGGTATTATCATTGATAAAACTGATTGAATTAATTATACCGGGAAAATCAGATACATTCCAGCTATTACCACCGTTTGTCGTTCTTAACAATTTAGAATCTGCTCCGATAAATCCTTTATCCGAATCGATAAAATACACACAGTTAAGTTTAATTGTCGTTCCGGATGTTTGTTCAGACCAGTTGTTTCCGCCATCCGCTGTCTTAAAAATTATTCCGCTGACTCCGGAAATATATCCTGTAACTGAATTAAAAAAGTAAATAGAAAGAAGAGTGTCATTTGTCCCGATTGAAATCTTTTGCCATGAAATTCCTGAATTGGTAGTTTTAACCATTAAACCATCAGACCCAACTGCAAACCCTGTGTTGGCATCAGAAAATGATATTGAATAAATATCATTCATGAAATTTGAATTATATAAACTCCAGTTTTCACCGGCATTTGTCGTTTTCAGAATAGCTCCGATATTCCCTACTGCAAATCCTGTTTGTGAATCAATAAACTTGACTGAATTTAAAGTGCTTCCCTGAGGAAGTGGATTTTGCCAAAACCAACCGCTTTGCGAAAAGGAGACTACCGGTATTCCAATGCTGAACATTATAATGAAGACACATTTATTTATGTACATAAATTATGATTTAAATTTTCTGAATGTAAAGTTTTTCTGTTTTAAAGAGATTAAAAATTTTTAAATGAGAAGTGATTATAATTTAGCAAGTATTCTTTCTTAATCATCTTGAGTTATATGTCCCGTCCTAAAAAAAGTTGACAAAAAAAATAGCAAGACAAAATACTTGAA
>CAYNTN010000022.1:0-44160 GCA_964399995.1 uncultured Ignavibacteriaceae bacterium | reverse complement strand
TTAGGTATTAAGTATTAAGTATTGAGTATTCACGATTCACGATTCACGATTTACGATTCACGATTCACGATTTGCGATTCACGATTTACGATTCACAATTCACGATTCACGATTTACGATTCACGATTCACGATTCACGATTTACGATTTACGATTTACGATTCACGATTCACGATTCACGATTCACGATTCCACATCACACTGTATTTAATTAATTATTGTATCTGTAAAAAATAAAGTTTAGCTTGCTAACAATATATTTTTATTCATATGTGGGAAGCAGGTTATTACATTAAAATATTCATCGCGCTGCTGGTCCTCGTAAATCCCATGGAAGGTATTCCTGTTTTCCTGGCGAGTACAAGGGGACAGACACATGAGCAAAAGTCTGTAATAATAAAAAAGACTTCTGTTACAGTTTGTATTATACTTATTATTTCACTTTTTTTCGGTAAATACATATTAACACTTTTCGGAATAAGCATTCCTTCTTTTTCATTTGCCGGAGGAGTTATCATTTTTATTATATCTCTTCAAATGATTTTAGGCAAAACCGACTCCGGTGAAAAAAGTCTGCCTGATACACCGGAGCAGGATAACAGTGATATAGCAGTTGTCCCGCTTGCAATACCTTTACTTGCAGGACCGGGAGCTATCAGCAGCATTATTGTGTATGGAGGAAGGAGCACAGGTATAGTTGAGGATATTATACTTGCCGGAATTGTAATATTAGTATCCGCAGTGGTGTTTATTTCATTCCGTGCAACTACGAGAATGGAAAAAGCTCTTAATCCCACGAGAATTAAAATTATTACAAAAATTTCAGGATTGCTTGTGGCTGCTATTGCTGTAGAACTTATATTTTCAGGGGTGATGAATCTTATCCAACTGCATTCCGCAAATCCACAAAAATAAATTATTCTATTGTATTGTTTTGCAGATTTTTCAATATCTGCTCATATGCTTCAGGGGTAATTCCGATATCCCCGGTAAACGGGTGATCCAGAGCTGCTATCATTATAATGACTATTACATTAGTTATTGCAAAAAGAGATGTCATAGCAGCCTGAATAGCAAGACTCCTGGTGCCAAAGAATAATGAGAAACCAATAGAAGTAAGTGAACCAATAATTATTACAATCCATATCACAGCAGGAATATGACTCTGGCTGCTTAATATTCTTAATCTTCTGAACTCTGTTATCTGGTTTAATTTACTCAGTGATTCCGAAAAGTATATTTTCTGTTTATCGGTATTAAGCGAATCCATGCCGGCATATAAACGGCTTAATTCAATCATTATCTGTCTTGATTCCGGATTGGCTTCTTCTAAGCTCAGCTGCGGCCAGTCATCTTTTATAACACTTCTTAAATATTCCATGATTTTTTCTTTTATTGGCTGCCGGGCAGATTCGGGAAGACCTTCGGAATCTATAAACAGATCCTGTAAAACATTTGCCTCGTTCTCACAATATACTTTTGCAGAATCATATTCTTCCCATGTGGCATAAACCACGAAAGCTATCAGCACAGCATAAATCAAGCCTAAAGCATTGAACAGAAACCCTCCTACTTCATGATTTTCCTTGAATGATTCCCAGCTAAGATTTCTCCGGATTATCAGCAAAGCAATGATTGAAATACCGGCTCCGACTACTATGGCAATAAGGCACATCATAAATGTAGGCAGGCTTAAAAAATAATGTATCATAGGTAGAAAATTTTTTGATTTTAAAAATTTGAATGTTTAATCTCAGGCAGATTATTTTTCTGCTCCACTTAATGTTACCGGTATTTCATGCAGGGACTTTAATTCTGTAATTCTCTTTTTCTCTGCCTTAGATATAAAAGCCACTGATATCAATATAAATAAAAGCGAAACCCAGTCCTCACTACTGGGGAATTTTCCTCCGAAAAAAAAGTAAAACAGAAGCGTAGCCGTTGTTCCAGCAATCAGTGACGTAAGCCTGTTCACAAGTCCTGCAAAGGTGGCAGTCCTTCCTTTAAACATAAATATGAATACCGAAAAGAAAGCAAGCGCTCCAAATGCAGTCCCAGCAATTACTGCCCAGCCCCACATAATATCCGGATTATTAAAAGCACTGATAAACTCGGTAATCTGCTTACCATCCCATCCAAAAAATTCCGGAGAGTAGTAAATAATTAATCCGACTACAAGCATTGTGATCGTTGCGGCTATCTGTTCAATTGCGAAAAAACCTTTGTTGTCCTGTTTTACTCCCTTTCCTCTTGTGTTCTTATAATAATTCATGATGTATATTCTTATAAAATATGCAACAATATAACTGGAAAGAATTGTCATAGCGGCAAAATTGTAAATAAAATCGAAGCCGCTGTCTTTTCCGTAAAAAATATTTATTGCAACCGCAAGCAAAGCAAAAACCACAGCAATGTTTTCCTCCTTGTAGACGTGTTTTTTTAGTATACCCTGGCGAATCTGAATTGCATCAATGATCCTGCTGATGATTATAACACTGCCGCGCATTATTACCATTGCTACCATTACTGAGATCGGGAGCGAATACATAAGGGTTGTCGTTGGAATTACTACAGCGGTGCAGATACCTGAGGGTATAATATACAGAAACTCTTCCGGGATTTTGATTCCCAGAAAACTTATGATGTTGTTTGACTGAAGTCTGTACCATTTTAAAGCTAACACAATTACCAGAGCAAGGAGGTTTCCGCCAATTGTACTGTAAACAAGATACTGCATCTCCGGCATCCCGATCCCGAGAAAATACTTTACGCTTATTCCAGTTATTACATAAAATATAAAATATCCTAAGCAAAGCTGGATCAGACGGCCTGTGCTGCCCTCTTCCGTTTTCCACATCTTAATTTTTGGGTTTTTTATAATATAACATATCTATATCAATTAGCAAAGAATATTACAAAAGCATATAATATCAATCCCGCCGTGCTGATGATAATGTGATAAATTCCGCCTTTTTTTCCGGCGGGAAGAATTATCATTGCCAGCAGTGACAAAGCACAAAAAATAAATCCTAATGAAGAAAATTGTATAAAAATTATTATTAAAATCAGATTGATAATAATGGCTGCAAAAAAAATTTGATGTGTCCTTTTTGACATACTGATAATTTTGTAATAAAGCAGCCAGCCAATTGCATAGTTTATCAAGTATAGAATTAAGCCGGTGATTAGAAGATAGTTAATAGTTAGCAGTTAGCAGTTAGCAGTTAACAGTTAGCAGTTAACAAGTTAATGGTTAATTTAACATCTCGCATCTCGCATCTCGCATCTCGCATCTCGCGTCTCACGTCTCGCGTCTCGCGTCTCGTGTCTCGTGTCTCATGTCCATAAATTCCCAAAATAATCTTTAAACGCCAGTTCACTCACATCCTTTCTCTGAGATGATCTCCAGTCAATTGAAGGTCTCTTCATTTCCGGATCTGTATATCCCATCCGGAATATTGCCATCATCTCATAATCTTCGGAAACCTTAAGCAAGTCTGAAATCATTTTCCAATTCTCTTCTATTTCTCCCGGAGTAGAAATGAACTGCATTCCCATTCCTATAGCTGTAGTAGAAAGCCATAAAGTCTGTATAACCGCACCCATGGAAATAACTGAATAAAACCCCGACAGCTCTTCTTTC
The DNA here is from genome assembly GCA_964399995.1 of uncultured Ignavibacteriaceae bacterium. Classification (GTDB taxonomy): domain Bacteria; phylum Bacteroidota; class Ignavibacteria; order Tepidaquicellales; family Tepidaquicellaceae; genus JAGPCH01. Next base: position 40,517 of record CAYNTN010000022.1, on the reverse strand, counting down.
TTATATTCATCTTTTGTGAGCAATATTACAAAGAGAAAAGGCGAAGTTGCAACCAGCTTTTCCTCATCATTCCCCAGTATCCTTGAAACTTTAAACCTGGAAATAACTTTTCCACCGGCTTCAGAAAAAATACTTTTTGCGAAAGGTTTTAAGAATACAGGCAAATGATCAATGTGAATTCCGTCTTTCGTTTTCTCCATTTCCTCTTCGCTAAATCTGAAATATTTCCTGTATTGCTTCCAGAATCTGCCATCATCCATAAGTTGAACCATCGAGTTTCCCGCGATCTTTGCAATTTGCTTTATTAAATTTTCATCTTCGACAAGAATAAACCGCCACGGCTGTGAATTAAAATGGCTCGGCGAATGTGAAGCCATTTTTATTAAAAGCTCCTTATGCTCATTTGAGACTTTTTTATCGGCAAATGCAGTGTTAGTGGTTTTGCGATTTAATATGGCTTCGAATAAGTCCATTCTGAATTTTACTAAGGTATTACTTTAACAACCTCCGCCTTTTCAACGTCCGAAATCATCTTCAATCCTTCTTATATCATCCTCGTCCGACGGATTATCCGGAAACTTATGAATCCAAATCTCAGCTACTATTCCCCAGTCATCCATTCCCACCAATCTATGCCTTGTTCCCAATTCCATTTCAATGATGTCATTGTCATTATAAACTTTCATTTCGTGCGGCTGAACATCAGTAAGACTTGTGTAAATTCCTACCGGTCCTTTTACAATGCGCCACAGTTCGGCTCTTCTTTCGTGTGACTGCCAGGATAATTTTTTTCCGGGCTCGACTACAAGTATTTTCGGACTTACGGTTAATTTTGTAATATCAAACGGAAGCTTTACTTCTGAAAAGTATATTGACAGAAAATCATTTAAACTTTCTTCCGCTATTTTAAAAAAACCACCCCAGGGTCTTTCAAAGTCTTCACCAGATATTTTTAATTTTTTTCCGTTTAAATCTTTTACAATCTCCGTATAAATTTCTTCTTTGGTTTTCATTTTATTTATTTTTTCTACTCGATTCAAATCTTTGTTTTGTATTCAAATGTTTAACAAATAACTTTTCATATGGTATTTTCTAAGTACTCATCTCAAGTAATTTCTATAAACTTTTTCAGAAATAGTCTCCCCGATTGAAAGAGAGGACGTTGCCGCCGGCGACGGAGCGTTACAGACATTTATCGCTCTTTCATTTTCTATGAATAAAAAATCATCAATCAGCTTTCCGTCCTTACTGCATGCCTGCGCTCTTACTCCGGATCCTCCAATAGACAAATCTCCAGCGGATATTACCGGAACCAGCCTTTGCAGTGATCTTACAAATTCTTTTTTTGAAATGGAACGGTACATTTCATAAAAACCTGTCTTCCAGTATCTTAATGCTATTTTTTGAAATCCGCGGAAAGCCAGTGTATCCCATGTTTCATATATATTAAAATCACTCTTTTTATATCCTTCCTTTTTTAATGCCAGTACTGCATTCGGACCGGCTTCTACTGTACCATCCATTCTTCTCGTGAAGTGAACCCCCAGAAACGGAAACTCCGGATCGGGTACGGGATAAATTAAATTTTTAATCAAACCGGCTGCGGATTCTTCAAGATTATAATATTCTCCCCTGAATGGAATGATTTTAAAATCAATTTTATCGTTCAGCATTAAGGCAATTTTATCTGAATAAAGCCCTGCACACGATATTAAAACAGAAGAGCAGTATTTATCTTTATTAGTTTTTATTTCAACTTCCTTTTCTTCCGATTTTATTTTCACATCTTTTACTTCTTCACCGAATTTTATTTCAACTCCTTTAATTTTTAAGAGCCCGGCGAGCTTTTCCGATACCAATTTATAATCAACTATACCCGTCTGCGGAACATGAATTCCCTTTATTCCTGTTACGTTTGGTTCAAATTCCTTTAAACCATCCCGCGAAATTATCTTTAATCCCGTAAGACCATTTTCATTTCCCCTCTCAAAAAGTGTTTGCAGAGCAGGCAATTCTTTCTCCCCGGTTGCAACAATTATTTTACCGCAAATCTTATAATCTATTTCATTCACATCACAGAAATCCAGCAGCATTTTATAACCAGTAATACAATTCAACGCTTTCAAACTTCCCGGTTTATAATAAATCCCTGAATGTATAACTCCGCTGTTATGTCCGGTCTGATGCCGTGCGACTCCGTTTTCCTTTTCAATAATGCAGATTTTTAAAGAGCTGTCCTTTTCAGAAAGCTTATAAGCCGTACTTAGTCCGATGATCCCGGCTCCGATGACTGTTACATCGAATTTATTTTTTAATGATTTTGACAAAACAAGAATTACTTTCATAAAAAAACCGCCAGGTCCCAAAACTGGCGGTTATATATTTTTTATTCCGGAACAGCAGGCTTAGTGCTTTTACAAAACAAATTTATTTCTTTGTTGAATATTTTCTTCCGGCATTAAACGTTAATCCTAAAAGTATGCTGGCAGCGTTTGTTTTGACTGTGCCGGATGTAAGGGTCGGTGTGTAATCACTCAAATTGGTAAGTCCTATATCATCTCTGAATTCAAAAGTCAGTCCCATACTTGTAGATAAAGGAATCTGCAATCCAAGACCTGCAGTTACACCAAATTCAGTACCTTTAGTACTGTCTGTGTTATCAATGGTCTGGCCAGGAGTACCGTAAGTTGTATTCGGATCTAAAATAACTTCATTCCTGAGAACAATTCCAAGGTAAGGTCCTGCATTAACAAAAAATTTCACGTAATCACCAAAATTTGCTCTGAACAATACCGGAATGGTAATCATATCAATGTGTATTTTACCGTCTATAGAGTAGTAGTCACCGAATTGGTTTTGATTGTTGACAGCAATTTCAGAAGTTTTTATCTGGTAATTTGCAGCCATTTTTATGGAATAGTTGCGGTTGATATTATATTGACCGAACATTCCTGCAAGAAAACCAAAGTCCGGTTTTGTATCTAAATCAACTGCATCATTGCCGATAGTTGCAGTGGCACTGGGTCCGCCTTCAACTCCAAAATTCCATTGGGCATACTGGGCTGTTGAAGAATTAAACAGTCCTGTAATAAAAATTGCAATTACTGCAAGTAATAAATGAGTTTTTTTCATGTTCCCTTCCTGGTTTGATTATTAAAAAAAATAAAAATGATATATTCGAAATAAATTTGAAAACTCAAAACTTAAAATTTCCTATGCCATTACTTCATTCAAATCCGGAAGCTTGCCGAATCGCTTCAGCGTAAGTATATGAGAATTTAAAGCTTCCCTGAATGTCAGGTTTTCAAGATATTTAATTCCAAACTCTTCAGCTGTTTCTTTTACTATTGAAGCAATCTTCGGATAATGAACATGACAGATCCTGGGAAATAAATGATGTTCAACCTGATAATTTAAACCGCCGAGATACCATGTAAGTATTTTACTGTTTCTGGAAAAATTACATGTTGTATTAAGCTGATGAATCGCCCAGAGATTTTCTATTGTTCCGTGTTTATCCGGCAAAGGATGTGTCGTGCCCTCGACTGTATGTGCAAGCTGAAATATTGTTGAAAGTATAACGCTTGCAAAGAAATGCATAATAAAAAACCCGATCAACACCTCGAGCAGAGGTATACTAAAAATCAATACAGGCGCAACGAGAAACGTAAAGAAATAAAATATTTTAACGAGTACTATCTTTAAAAATGAATAACTGTCTTTCATAAAGGAGCCTTTTGACAGGACTCCGTTCTTTTTGAACTGGATAAACTGTATGAAATCTTTTAAAAATGACCAGTAAATTGTGAGCAAGCCGTAAAGCATGAAAGCATAAATATACTGTATTCTGTGGAGCGGCTTGACTTTTGTATGAGGAGAAAAACGCAGAGCTATTCTGTCGTTAATGTCATCATCCATGTTGACAATGTTTGTATAGGTATGATGCAGAATGTTGTGCTGCATTTTCCAGTTTTCAACATGTCCGCCTATAAGGTTCAATGTATGACCTATGAGAAAATTCACGCTTTTGTTTGAAGAATATGCGCTGTGATTTGCGTCATGCATAACACTCATTCCTATTCCTGCAAGTCCCAATCCCATTACAAGCCACAATAATATGCATGCCCACAGCGGAGGATTGTAAATCAAAATCAGCGCAAATGGCGTGAAATAAATTAAAAGCATTGTAATGGTTTTTATAACCATCGTTGTATTGGCATGTTTTGAGAGATTATTCTGAATAAAATACTGATCCACTCTGTATTTCAAGACATCGAAAAAAGAACTCTTGTCTTTAGTTACAAATTTTACCTGACCTTTGAGTTTCAAAAAATTTAAATATCAGTTAAAAATAGTTTCGAAAATTTTTGCCTTAAAATAGGAATTTCATATTGATTTATAAAGATATAAAGAAAAAAAGAAAGAGTTTTTAAACATTAGCAAACCGTCAGACCGCTTTACATAAACCGGTTTAATTTTATTTTGATAGCGGTCAGTCGGTTTTAATTTGAATCTCTTTCAGGCTAAGGAAATATTTACTTTCCTTTCTTTGAAATAACTTTTATCTTGAACAAGTTTGTTTAATAATTTTAGTCTCATCAAAGAAGTCTAATTAAACTATAATACCATGAAAAATAAATTTATCATTTCAGTATTTATTTTGACTCTGTTTGCTTTTACGGGATTTACAAACAATGCACCTTACTCAAAGAAAGTTCCGAAAAACTCCGATAGTTTAAAAAGCGTCTCGTCATCACTTGCGCGGACAATTGTTGAGACGTTTCAGGAATTGAAAGTTCCGGGTGCAATAGTAGGCGTATTTATTGGAGGCTATGAACCGTTTGCAGAACCTTTTGGGGTTCAGAATCTTGAGTTAAATCAACCCATAGTTCTTTATGATAAAATGAGAATCGGGAGCATTACAAAAACATTTACCGGTACTGTTCTTCTGCAGCTTGTGGATGAAGGTAAAATCAGCCTGAGTGACAAACTTTCAAAATATTATCCGGATTTTCCGAACGGTGATAACATCACTATTCAGATGCTTGGAGATATGAGAAGCGGAATATACAACTATACCGAAGATTCGGTTTTTCAGGCTGATTTTTTTAAAGACATGAGTTTACGTTTTACACCGGAAGAATTGATAGCCGTTGCCAGAAAACACCCGCCTTATTTTCCGCCTGACTCAAGCTTTCATTATTCAAATACAAATACAATTCTTCTCGGATTGATAATAGAAAAGCTTACGGGAAACTCTCTTCAGTCTGAAATTCAAAATAGAATATTGAATCCGCTGGGAATGAAAGAGACAACCTTTGCAACTGATTCATCATTCCCTGATCCGCATGCACACGGATATTTGTATATGGATTCAACATCAGCCGAACCTACGGATGTAACCTATCTTGATCCAAGCTGGGCATGGAGTGCCGGAGCATTGATCTCAACACTTGCAGATCTTGTTAAATATGCCAAGCCGTTAGCAACCGGTGAGCTTATAAGCAAGAAGGCTCAGGATGAGCGTTTAGAGTGGGACACCGAGGTAAAATTACCGGGAGGAACCTGGGAAGGAACGATTGCAAAATACGGATTCGCAATCGCCGGCTTCGACGGAGCGATCGGACATAACGGCGGCATTCCCGGATTCAACAGCTTCATGGGATATCTTCCAGAAAAGGATGCAACTATAATTGTTCTCGTAAATATGCAGGATAATAAAGCCGGCATCGGACCTGCGGATTATATAGCCAGGAAGATAATCGAATTTCTGAAATCAATGTGAATCCAATCCCGTAGGGATTGAATATTGAATATAATCCGGCTTGACAGCGACATTTCATCCCTATGGGATGATTTAGTATTCACAATTTTTTACCTGCCGTCGTGGTGTTTCAAAAGTTTGCCAAATCTGTACCAAGTATCCTTCTTGAATTTCCTGAAGGTATTCCTTTTTGATCTCTTTACTCATAATTATGCCCCGTTGTTTCTTATAGTAAACACGGTTACGTTAATTATGACTCAATGTGTAAAAAATTTATCTTTTGTAAATTGCATATTAAATCTTTTTTTATTTAATTTGCATATTCCAAAAACCAATTAAGATTGATAAATTTTCTTTCAACTTACCCCAATATAATTTTATCAGGCAAAATTTTTAACAGAAGTTTTACATTTACTCACTTTTTTCAAAACTTAAAATTACATTTTTGACAGGCTAAAATTATAACTCTTTCACCTGACTTTACAAATAAGAAAGAGCAAAGGATTAGCAATCAAAGCCAATAGAATTTCTGCACCAATAGTAATACCCCAAAATTTCTGTACAAGAATTAAGAAAATTCCCATATTTTTTTCACTAGATTAACTGGTACTTTTTATCAGGCAAATAATCATCCTGTTTACTTTTAATTTTATCCCAAATTGTTCAATAGAAACTTTAAAAAGTCTTTAAACGCAAAGTGCGCAAAGAACTTACGCAAAGATCGCAAAAGAATTTTTTCTTGCAGTTTCAAATTTCCTTCAAAACCCTTAGTGTTCTTCGTGCCTAAGTGGTAAAAAAAATTCTATTGAACAATCTGGGTTTATAAAATTTTTTACAACTAATTATTATTACTTAAATAAATAAAAAAAAAATGAAACTTACACTACTTACAGCAGCATTATTTTTTTTCCTTTTAGATCTAAATGCAAAAATTATTTATTATGAACCCATTCACGATGCGAAATATGTCAGCATAAATAATAACATCATTATTGGTTTTGATGAATTGATTAAAAACACAGATTTAAGTTCTTTGATCAAAGTAACAGGTACTGTCAGCGGGTTTCATTCCGGTGAAATAATTATGACACCGGATAATAAAAAGTTAATATTTAAACCACATCATCCTTTTGCAATGAATGAAACAGTTGAGGTAAAATTGAATGGTCTTAAAACTTCAACCGCTTCCAATAACAGACTGCACTATACTTTTCAAACTCAGATCAGTAAACCGGAATTGGACCATACCCGAAATATGATGAATGAATTTCAAACAGATAATAATATTTTTTACTCCAATGGATATGATGCTTTACCTCAGCTAACAGTTACGATCTCAAACAATCCTTCCCCTGGAAGGATATTTCTAAACAACTGGGTGAATCCAATTTATACTTCGAATCTTATGATTGCAAATAATAACGGAACAATCCACTACTCCAGAGAATTTTCTACAAACGTGACTGATTTTAAAAGACAGGCAAACGGCTTGCTTACATATTTCTCTTATTCAACATGGAAATATTATGGACAAAATTCTCAATATAATGTTGTCGACAGCTTTTTTGCAGGCAACGGATATACAATAGACCTGCATGAATTAAGGGTTCTGAATAACGGGCATGCTTTATTAATGTGCTATGATTATCAGCCTGTAGATATGAGTGTAATTGTTCCAGGCGGAAATCCGAATGCGATTGTTATTGGGCTAATCATACAGGAAATTGACGAAAATAAGAATGTTGTATTTCAATGGAGGAGCTGGGATCACTTTGATATAACCGATGCAATATACGAAAACTTATTGGCAGCGACCGTTGACTGTGTTCACGGAAACGCAATTGAACTTGATAATGACGGTAATCTTATGATCTCCTCAAGGCATTTAAACGAAATAACTAAGATAAACAGAACCACAGGGCAGATCATCTGGAGACTGGGTGGAGTCAATAACGAATTCACTTTTGTGAACGACACAATTCCTTTTCATTATCAGCACGATATCAGAAGAATCTCAAACGGTAATATTACCTTATTTGATAACGGAAACTTCAGGACACCTTTGCAATCAAGAGCTCTTGAATATAATTTAGATGAGGAAAACAAAATCGCTACGCTTGTCTGGAAGTATGTAAATACACCTGTCACATACGGACCATTCATGGGATCGGTGCAAAGACTTAAAAACGGAAATACATTGATCGGATGGGGAGGAACAAATCCTACACTGACAGAAGTTACACCTCAGGGTACAATTGCATTACAAATGACTTTGCCGACGGGAATCTTTTCATACAGAGCATTCAAAGATGACGTAAATCTTACTTTAAATGTAAAACTTGCCATTGAGGGATTTTATGATTCTCAAACAAACACACTTATTACGAAGGACACTGTCAGGGTATATTTAAGAAATGCAAATTCACCATTCATTATAGTTGATTCATCAAAAGCTGTTGTTGACTCTGTAAACTTTAACTGTAACTTCAGGTTCTACAACACTGATACAGGCAATTATTATATTTCAATTAAGCACAGGAACGGACTTGAAACCTGGAGTAAATCAGGGGGCGAATCATTTTCTTCCGGAGGTGTCTATCATTATAATTTTACAAATTCAGATTCAAATGCTTATGGAAATAATGTTTTACTAAAAGGTTCTAAGTATTGCATCTTTAGCGGTGATATAAATCAGGACGAACATATAGACTTGGCAGATGTATTATTAATCTCTGAGGATGTCAGCAATTTTATTACTGGTTATGAATCAACTGATGTAACTGGCGATAATTTAATTGATTTATATGATATCTTAATCACTCATAATAATTCGATGAAATTAGTAATGGTAATAACACCTTAATTAATGTTTTTAACCTGGATTTTTCATCAGAAACTATTTTTTACCTATAAAGCGCAAAGAGCACTAAGGGTTTTAGAGAAAATTGAATTGTAAGAAAAAATTCTTAGCAAATCTTTGCGTAAGTGCTTTGCGCACTTTGAGTTTAAATAAAAACTTATTACGGTTTTGTAAATTTGTTTAAGGCTTTTATAATAGAAATTTTTTAGAAACACATTCTTTAAGATTAGTTCCGGCAAAGTAACTCAAAAATTTCTATTCATAATCAAACTGTCCAAAACATTATTATGGGGTTTTCACAAAACATAACAAATCTTATCACAAATCTATGGCTCATTCATTTTATTTATTTGAATTAAATTTTATTTTATTTTAGTTGAATGAATTTAAATTTTTAAACCTTAAATTATTTATATCATGTCTGTAAACCCAATACCCGAAGGTTATCACACAATCACACCTTACCTTTCTGTAAAAGACGCACGCGGTTTCATTGACTTTGCGATGAAAGCACTCGGCGCAAAAGAAATTTATTGTACAAACTCTGATGACGGAAAAGTAATGCACTCTGAAATTAAAATCGGCGATTCAATGATGATGATCTCCGAAGCTAATGATAAAAATCCCGCCACCAACGGAAATTTTTATCTTTACGTACCGGATACGGATGCAGCTTACAATAAAGCTCTCGATGCAGGAGCAGTTTCTACAATGGAACCGGCAAATCAGTTTTACGGCGACAGAAGCGCAGGTGTGAAGGATTCATTTGGATACAACTGGTGGTTCGGAACACATGTCGAAGATGTATCTCCCGAAGAGATGGACAAGAGAATGAATGAGTATAGGAATAAAAAATAAGCTCACACGTAAATTCTTTGAATGTAAAATTTAAAAAAGGCTGCAGGATTATTGGTGCTCTGACCGGTATCATAGCTCTGGTTATTCAGTTCTATTTGACCATTGCATACTCTCCGGAATCCGGATTATCTTATCTGCAGAGTGTGATTAAGTTTTTCAGTTTTATGACAATACTGACTAACATACTCGTTACACTCACATATTTAATTCCGCTTCTTTCACCTGAATCAAAACTGGGTTTATATTTAGAAAGCCCTTTTTCTGAGAGCGGTGTGTTAGTTTACATTCTGATTGTGGGCATTATTTATCATCTCATACTCGCTAATGTCTGGAATCCTAAAGGGCTGCAGCTGTTTGCCGATATTTTGCTTCACACTGTCATACCGTTCATGTATCTTATCTACTGGATTCTGTTTACAGAAAAGGGTACTCAGAAATATGTCAACTGCATCAAATGGCTTATCTATCCTCTGATTTATGTAATATACATTCTCATTCGCGGTGCTTTGAGCGGAATGTATCCTTATCCTTTTTTAAATGTGACCGTCCTTGGATTCACTTCAGTATTGCAGAATATTTTTTTAATAACACTTTGCTATGTCATAATCGGAGCATTCATTATTTTCGCCGATAGATTATTTTCAAGGTAATACAAACATTAAGTTTTCTCCGCATTATGCCCGATTGATCCAAATAAACGTAACTGAATATCTCATAAACCGGCGTAGCCGGAACCAAACGGATTTAATTCAATTCTTCTTAATTGTCTGAATTAGGATTTTTAGGATTAAATATTTATTTCTTCTATCTCTTTGAGACTATAATATTGTAAATCCTAAAATCCTTTAATCCTATGAATCCTAATTCAGACAGTTTCTTAGCATAATATATTCTTGTGCAGAATTTAACTTGTAACTGAATAACTCATATCTCATAATTCTTAGCTCAATCTCATAGTTCATAATTCATACTTCATATCTCTTTTAATTCCGACTTAAAAAACCACCAGCCTTTATTTATATTGCACAGCTATGTCAAGGATTAAGACTAAATACGTTTGTCAGAACTGCGGTTTTACCTCCGTCAGATGGAGTGGTAAATGCCCCGAATGCGGAACATGGAATTCAATGGTAGAAGAAATAATAAGTTACGACAAACTCAAACGCGATAAAAGAATTACACCTGCTCTTTTGAAGGTTAATCAGGACTCTTATCAGTCTTTATCTGAAATTACTTCCATAAATGAATCCCGGACACAGACGCAAATTACCGAACTCGACAGGGTTCTCGGAGGAGGAATTGTAGACGGGTCAGTAATATTAATCGGCGGTGATCCCGGTATCGGCAAGTCAACTCTTATGCTTCAGCTTGCGGAAAAGATTTCAGGAAAAAAAATTTTGTATGTAAGCGGCGAGGAATCTGCGTCACAGATAAAACTACGCGCCGACAGATTAAATTATAAATTAAATAATTTTTACATACTGTCCGAAACCAATCTCGATATTATCCGGGCTGTCATTGAAAAAGAAATACCGGACATCGTTGTTATAGATTCGATACAAACAGTTTATCGTTCGGACATAGAAAGCGCTCCGGGAACTGTGTCACAGCTCCGGGAATCAACAGCTCTTCTGATGAATCTGTCAAAGAAGAATAATTTTTCAGTATTCGTTGTCGGTCATATTACAAAGGAAGGTGTCATTGCAGGTCCGAAAGTTCTTGAACATATGGTTGACGTGGTTCTTCAATTCGAAGGTGAGAGGACTCATTCTTTCCGAATATTGCGCGGAATAAAAAACCGTTTCGGTTCAACAAATGAGATAGGGATTTTTGAAATGACTGATGGGGGGTTAAAGGAAGTTCTCAACCCAAGTGAAGTGTTCCTGTCACAAAGAAATTACGGAGCATCCGGATGTGTCATTTCTTCTTCACTCGAAGGAACACGTCCTATTTTGATTGAAGTTCAGGCGCTTGTCACAACTTCCAATTACGGTATTCCGCAGAGAACCTCAATGGGTTTCGATTATAAAAAGCTAAACATTATCGTAGCGGTTCTTGAAAAAAAGCTGAGTCTGTTTTTAAACAAGTCAGATATTTTTTTAAACATAGCCGGCGGGGTAAAGATAGATGAACCGGCAATAGACCTTGCTGTAGCAATGAGTATATATTCTTCATTCAGAGACATTCCGGTTGACTCGGAAACTGTAATTCTCGGAGAAGTTGGTTTGTCGGGTGAAGTAAGGACAATTTCTTATGTAGAACGAAGGATTACGGAAGCTGCTAAACTGGGTTTTAAAAAAATATTTATACCAAAAGGAAATCTGAAAAATGTTAATATTAAGAAATTCAGTGCGGAAATAATAGCAGTGGAAAAGATTAAAGACGCTGCTGAAAAATTAGTCTGATGATTATTTTTTTAAACCCTTTAGGGAGATTTGCTTTACTTTATTTATTTGCTTATTCCATACTTCAATCGCCTTTTCTTTCTCGCCTTTTTTGCACATAGCTAAGAACCTTCTGTGATTAGTTGTGTCGTAATGTTTGGTCTCTTCTATTTCATACAGCTCATTTAATGTTCTGATATTGTGCATGTAAATATCGTCTATCAACCCCAGTATAAACTTCAGCTTAGACGGTCCAAAAATAACTTTTGCAAAATCCCAGAGAAGGTATCCAACTTCACTAAAGTCACTGCATTTTTCAACTTTATCGAGAATTAATTCTGCTTTTAAAATAGTTTTTTCCGTATAGTTGGGAATTGCTTTATCTAATACAACAGGCGCAACCAGTCTGTAAAAAACAGCCATCTCCATAATGTGCTCAAAAGTTATCACTTTTACAAAGCTCCCCCTGTTGGTAATTACCTCAAGGTAGCCTTCACTTTGAAGAATTCTGAAAGCTTCTCTTACGGGAACCCTGCTTACTTTTAATTTCTTCGCAATTTCAGATTCCTTGATATGCTGTCCTGATTTAAGATTGGAGTTTTGAATTTCCCTTCTTATGAACTTTGCTACTTTATTAACTGTCGTATCTTTTTTCTTCATAAAGAATTATTTGGGGATTTCGGTAAACTAAAGCCCTTTCAGGAATTTTTTGTCATGAATATATTTGCCTTTCAGAAGCTGCATCGAAACCTTATCAATAAAATCACACCATAGAGCAATTGCCTCATCTTTCTTATTTTGTTTGCATAGTTCAATAAATTGTCTGTGAACAATTACTTTAAAATCCGTGATTTCCTTGTTCTCTAAAAGCTCATTAAGCAACCTTATGCTGGTTTTATAAATTTCGTCAAATATGCTCACAAGGTATTTCATGTTTGACGGAGAATAAATTAACTTGGCAAAGTCCCATAAATAATAACCGAAACGATCGAAATCCCTGGTATTTTCAATTTTGCAGAGTATTTTATCCGCTTTTATGTATGTATTGTTATTGTATTTCGGGATTGCTTTTTCAAGTACAACCGGGGCTAATAATCTGTATACTATTGAAGTTTGGTAAACATATTCCAGGGATATTTTTGTTACATAGCAGCCTTTGTTAGGTATGACTTTAAGGTATCCTTCGCTTTGAAGAAGCCGGAAAGCTTCCCTTACCGGCACTCTGCTGATTTTAAACTTCCTTGCAATGGATATCTCGCCTAAATGCATACCTTGCTTTAAAGTATTGTATGTTATTTCGTGCCGAAGATATGCCGCGATTTTGTTTACTATTTTACTGTTGCCCTTCAAGCTAATTATTTGTTTTTATTAATATTTGTAATTTGGATAATTTGGGTAATTCGGGTTATTTAAAATGGGTTAATTCTTAACAAATAGAAATGTGGTATACAATATAGTTTAAATCTTTCTAAAATAAAATATTTTTTCTTATGAAAAATCCGATGTAATTCAAACTGCTTTAAATTGTAAATTTATTTCGGAAGTATCATTAATCAATTTGTAATATTCATTGAACCGAAGTTTTTTTTGTATAATGAAAAGACTCAAAAGCGATTTCATGATTCCGGATATTTAAACATAATTATTGAATAAACCCACCTATTTTTTAATATATCGTTTTGGACATAGTGGAAAATTTAGTCATAACATTTGACTTAAATTTATATATTTTATCTCCAAATATTTGTAAATTAGCAAAATTAAAATTTCATCACATGAAAAAATCTTTATTATTCATACTGGTTCTCCATACCTGCGTCTGTTACTCACAGTCCGTCAGCAACATGACTCTGCTTGGAAGTAAAAATGAATACGTTTCCGGAGGAACACCTTCGGGATGGCATTATGCGTCCTGCTGGGGTTATGCTGCCGGAGGAAGAGAGTATGCAATTATTGGACATTACGCCGGTACAACAGTCTATGACGTTACAAATCCGTCTGCCATAACAAGCAAAGGTACGATCCCCGGACCTGGTTCATTTTACAATTACCGTGAAATGAAAACTTACTCACACTATCTTTATATCGTTTCTGAAGGCGGACAGGGAGTTCAGATCGCCGATCTGCAATACCTTCCGGACTCCATTCATTTTTTAAGGAGCTTTACATTTTCCGGCTATACACGCTCTCACTCCATTTCACAGGAAGGAAGATACTTATACTGCAACGGAGGAAATTATAACAACGGAGGAGTATTCATTCTTGACCTTCTTGATCCGGCAAACCCCGTAAAACGGGGACAGTGGGGAACACGGTATGTTCACGACTGCTTCATTAAGAATGATACGATCTACGCAGCTGCGATTGATCAGGGATATCTTGTATTGCTCGATGCAAGGAATAAGGATTCGATAAAATTCATTCGCGAGTTTACTTATCCGGGAGCAGTTACCCATAATGCCTGGACTTCCGATGACAGAAGAATAATGGTTACTACAGATGAAGGCGGCTCTAATCATGCTAAGCTCTGGAACATTGCCGATATTACTAGTCAGGTTCAGGTTGCAGATCTTGTTCCTTACGACGGCGCATCAATGGTTCATAATGCATACATTAAAGGTGACTCACTTTATCTTGCACACTACAGAGCCGGAGTCATAGTTTACAATATTCAAAATCCATCCGCACCGGTTGAAGTAGGACATTATGATACATATCCCGGCGTTAACAGTACTGCTTATCAGGGCTGCTGGAATGTTTACCCTTTTCTTCCTTCAGGAAATATTATTGCAAGTGATATATCAACCGGACTCTATGTTTTAAAAATGGGATTAGTTTCATCGGTAAACAATAATATAGATCTTTCAGCTGAGAATTTTACTCTGTCACAGAATTATCCAAATCCATTCAATCCGCTGACTGTGATAACATATTATATTCCAAAGCAAACTATGGTAACAATCAATGTCACAGATGAACTCGGAAGGGAAGTCAAAACCCTTGTAAATGAAATACAGCCAAAAGGCAGCTATTCTGCAGAATTTATCGGTAATGGACTAGCATCTGGGATTTATTATTATTCAATAGAAGCCGGCGATTTTAAACAGACAAAAAAAATGATCCTTGTCAAATAAGGACATTGTCCTGTCATAAATGTATAATGATAGAATGTAAAATCAGATTTTGTATTAAACATCCCGTAGGGATGAAATATCGGTAATGATAAAATTGTGGATACTAATCATCCCATAGGGATGAAATGTTGAAGTCAAGCTGGATCACATTTAATCCCTACGGGATTAGTTTCGTGTGCGATTTTATCCTACCTATATTCAATCCCTACGGGATGGATTCACATCTTATCGTTTTAAGAATTGATAAATGAAATATTAAGATTGTTCAAAAGACATTTGTCCATATAGTAAATAAAAATCAAGTATGCTGTATAAACATTTAAACTAAAATTTTTTAATTAAATCATGAAGGAGTTCCAAATGAGAGTTTTAATTTTTACTTTTTTGATATTTAATTCCGTTATTAATATTGTAGCCGCTTCCCCGAAAATCAGCTTTGACGAGTTAATGAAAAACGCCGAGCATAACAGCAGCCTGAGAAATCAAGCTCACACAGCTGCTGCAAAGCTGACGCATCCGGTTACCATTATGACCTCTGATGGAATTATCATTGACGCAATAGGAGTGGAATCGGGAAAACCAGTTTATGCTGTCATAACAGATCCTGTAAATATTTATAGAGGCGGATTTTCGGCTTTTTATGAAGACATAGTGGCTAATTATAATCTAGAGACTTCAAAAATCATTTATGCTGACGGGAAAGTTATTGACAATTCCGGAGGCAAATACACATATGAATTGTCCAGGCGTTCGGGCTTGGATGAGTATCTGATGGTTGTAGACTGGACATTCGACCGTGTATACTTATTCAGTAAAGTAAACGGCGATCTTGTTGATACCGCCTTCATTCCGTCATCAACGGGTATACTTGCCAGTCCTAAGATGGCTATGCAGCATTTCAACGGAAGAAATATTCTGATTTCAGATCAGATCACAGACGGCGTATGGAGATTTGATACAAGCGGTGCATATCTCGGGATTTTCGCTCCCAATACAGGGGTCAATACTGCAATACTCGATAATATACGCGGCATAAGATACCGGTTTAATAATAATTTACTTGTCAACGTTGCGAGCGGTGCAAGTCAGAATACGATTCAGCAGTTCGATACTGCCGGCGCGCACATCGGAACATTTATAAGTACAAATTTAAACAGCCCGTTCGATATTTTAATTAGAGCCAACGATATGCTCATTACAAACTCCTCCGGAACAAACAGAATAACGAGGTTTGATCTGAACGGAAATTTCTTAACTAATTTTTATACCGGAACAAGCTTTGCCTTCCCACAGCAAATGTACAGATTGCAAAACGGGAATATTCTTGTCGCTGCATTCTCGACACCTTCAGGAATTGCAGTTCTGGATTCAAACGGTGTTTTTCAAAGATTGCTGTCAGGAGCAACCGGACTAAGATCAGTTTATTTGTTAGATAATGGAAGATATCTTGTTACTAATGCGGCAGGAGTTCATGAAGTTGACAGTTCGAGCGGAACAATCATCAGAACTGTCGTCACAGGAGCAAATTATCAATACATAACTTTATACAATCCAAATCTAATGGTTCACACCGGCAGCAGCAGCGTCAGAATAACCGGCGATTACAAGCTTCATCAGAATTTTCCGAATCCCTTTAATCCGTCAACAACTATTTCATATTCAATAATTGAAAAGAGTTTTGTGAAAATTAAAGTCACGGATATTAACGGAAGAGAAATTAAAACACTTGTAAATCAGAATCAGTCAGCAGGAGATTATTCAATTAATTTCAGCGGTGAAGGATTAGCTTCGGGAATATATTATTACTCAATTGAAGCCGGGAATTTTAAGCAGAGTAAAAAAATGCTGCTGGTGAAGTAAATTGGTTAAAACTTAGTAATCACTAAACTTGACATCTCACAAGTTTCCGCCGTTGTTGAAGTATCAAGACCGAATACTAAACCGCTATACTGATTAAGTATGGTATCAGTCGTCCAGGAATATCTTGCCGAGTCAAATTGATATGGTCCGTCATTTATAATCACTGGATTCTCTTCATCATTACATGAAGAAATGACAATTAAACAAGTAACCAATACAATTCTAATATGCTTTGGAATGTTTATTAGCTTTTTCATTTAAATAAATGGAGTTTAGTTTTTAAAATTTACTAATTCAGGGATTAGATAAATATATATTCGCATATATTTAGACTGCGGATGAAAGCGCTTCAACGAGGAGTCCTCCAGGTGAGATTATCGGTCGGGTATTTCGGGTATCTTAAAAACTAACTTTATAACAAATAATTATCTTCATCCAAACCATTCAATCAAATTTGAAATAAAATCCCCCGTTTTGCCACTTCATTTCCTGATATTCTGGGTATTTTTCTCAAAATCTTTCTTTGACAAAATATCCCTTCTTTATTAGTTTTGTAATGCTCGTTCACAGTTAACCCCTGTAAACACACACTCAAAAACCACTTAATCAGAACTGATTTAAGATTTTTATTAATAAGACCTATAATTAAATGCCTAAGTATTCATTAAAATACAAAACAAAAAAAGGAAGAAGTAAAAGAGAATTCTATCATATAGAAATTCCAAACATAACCGTTTCACAATCAGCGAATTCTGAAAGAACTCATTATCAAAGGCTTGTACTTTTTCAGAATCAGACAGATGGTACGGATAATTTCGTTGCAATTAAATTTTATCTCCCTGAACCGTCTGAAGTAAAACTCATATTAATTGATTCCGATGGAAAGGAGCAAATTAGTTTTATTCAAAAAAGATTCGATGCCGGCTGTCATACCTACGTTACCGATTTACGAAATGATGAGCTTGAAGTGTTTGATTATTATTATAAGCTGCAGACGGAAAGTCATTCAGAGATAAAACAGATGAAGTATAAAAATAACTTTACAGTTGAACAGGCTGATTGCTAATTTTATTTGGAAAAATGATTTGCAATGTTTTTTAAAGTATTAAGTGAAAAAGCCCACGCCTTAACCCAAATCAAATAATTTTAAATTAAAATTCTGCAGATCAATTAGCCATTAATAAGGATTGTCATGTCCTCATAATCATAATCAATATGTTTAACTGATTTTAAAATAAAAATCGAAAGGAACTAAATGAAATCTTATACAACAACATTTTCTATTATTCTCTTATTATTTTTAACATTAAATAAGGGAGCATTCTCTCAACTAAACGGTACATACACTTTAGGCTCAAACAGCATCCGGTAATGACTACAATTCAATATTACGAACTGTAACTTTTGTTTCCGGTACTGATCTTCATCTTTCCGGTTCTTCAATCGGAGATACAAACCTTATAGGAGTACCGCTATCCGAAGTTGCTCATGACATTGATGATGATCCCCGTAATCCGTTATATCCGTATATGGGAGCAGATGAGGCTGAAACAGTACTTCCTGTTGAGTTAACCGACTTTAACTCAGCTACAAATGAGAATTATGTTATTCTTAACTGGAAGACTTTTTCTGAAACAAATAATTCGGGATTTAATATAGAGAGGTCCGTTTCAAATAAAGGAATACAGAACTGGAAAACGATTGGTTTTGTAAATGGAAAAGGAACAACAAGTTCTCCGGAAGAATATTCTTTTACGGATGCTGGTATAACATCGGGGAAATATAATTACAGGTTGAAGCAAATTGATTATAACGGCAGCTTTCAGTATTTTAATTTAGACAATGAAGTTACGGTTGGAATTCCTGTAAAATTTACATTGTTCCAAAACTATCCTAATCCGTTTAACCCGGCTACTGTTATAAATTGTCAACTGCCTGTTAGTGGTTTTATATCTTTGAAGATTTATGATTTGGTTGGAAAAGAAATCATAACACTTGTAAACGAGAATCAGGATGCCGGCTACCATTCTATAGAATTCAACGGATCCGGTTTGTCCAGCGGTGTATATTTTTATAAATTGGAGACAGAGGGATTTGCTGAAACAAAAAGAATGACGTTGATCAAGTAACTGCGCTATTTTTTAAATACCTCTCATTCCCGGTAAGCATGAGAATGGGAGGTAAACTTCTTTAAGTTTAAATTTAAGGTCTAACTCCGACAAATCTAATCGAATTATTGGTTAAGTGGTTGAGTGGTTGAGTGGTTAAGTGGGTTGAGTGGTTGAGTGGTTGAGTGGTTGAGTGGTTGAGTGGTTGAGTGGTTAAGTGGTTGAGTGGTTGAGTGGTTGAGTGGTTGAGTGGTTGAGTGGTTAAGTGGTTGAGTGGTTAAGTGGTTGAGTGGTTGAGTGGTTGAGTTCACTCAAACTTACTCAACTACTCAACTTACTCTACCACTCAACTACTCAACTACTCAACTACTCAACTACTCAACTTACTCTACTACTCAACTTACTCTACTACTCAACTACTTCGGGGGATTTATGACCTCAAGATTCAAATGCTTTTTCTCTTCGGGGCTTATTGAGCCGTAGCCCCATAAGCCGCCGGATGCCTGAGCTACCTGTGTTGACAAGCTGAGCATGCTTTTATAAAATTCTTTCGCAAAATCCGGATCCAGTTTTGGCAGAACACTATTCAGCTTGCTTAACTCGGTATTTATCTTTTTACTTCTCTCATTAACATCATCGGGCATCACATCAATAAGCTGTTTAAGCGTATCGTTATAATTTTTATCTATTTCCTGATAATAATTCTGAAGAATCGTATGTTCATTTGCCCTGAAATGAGCGATCTTTGATCCCCAGTCGATTTCCTTTTCATCTACATTTCCTTCAGCTCCTGCAATTAATAAAGTAACCATTGCCGGCGTTATAAGCATCAGGTTTATTTCATCTGCATTTAAATTTTTAAACTCGTGTATCATATTTTTATAATTAGTTTAGTGCAAATAGCATAAAATTCAATTAAGTATAAAGGAAGAATTTAAATCATTGTAATTAATTAACGATGGCATCGCGCTCTCATATGCCCTCGGAAAATGAATTTAAAAATCATTTCTTTATTACAATATTGACATAAACACAATAACCTTTTGAAAAAAACAAAGTCAACCGAAAGTCAAACCTATGGAAAATATTTATTTGCCGGCGTATTGGCTGCTGTTGTAATAGTTATCGCTATCTCACTGATAAAAGACAATGAAGTTTCCAACACAGAAAATAAGCCTTATGTATGGTCTGCTGAAACAGACTCTCTGTTTGTAAATGACTGCTACGGAAAATACAAACCGCAGATAAAGGATGATCTGGTGAAGCAGGAGACGACGAAGTCTTTTTGCCGCTGCATGCTGGAAAAAATAAAATCTAAATACGCTGAAAATGAAATGGACAAGGTTACCAAGGATGATATAAAAAAATGGGATAACGAATGCCGCAATAAAATTTCAAATTTTTAATTTTTTTAAACAGGTCATTAGAATGCTTTTAATAGATAATAAAAATATAAACAATCCGTTTGTCAATCTTGCTCTGGAAGAATATTGTGTCAGGAATCTTGACATGAGTACGGATTATCTGTTGTTTTATATCAATGAACCTTCGGTTATCATCGGCAAGCATCAGAATACAATTGAAGAGATTAATCAGGATTTTATAAAAGATAACGGAGTGAATGTAGTAAGAAGGATTTCCGGAGGAGGGGCTGTTTATCATGACAAAGGGAATCTTAATTTCAGCTTCATGACCAAGTTCTCTCAGGACAGCATTCATAATTTCAAATTATTTACAGGTCCCGTTATCCGGCTTCTTGAAAAATTCGGATTAAATGCAGCGCTTAACGGCAGAAATGATATTACAATAAACGAAAGAAAGATTTCCGGCAATGCGCAGTTTACAGATACAAAATCAATGTTCAGTCACGGCACACTTTTGTTTGATTCAAACCTTGAAAATGTAGTGAGAGCTCTTAATGTGAAATCCGATAAGATAGAAAGTAAGGGGATAAAATCTGTCAGAAGCAGGATTGCAAATATTAAGGAATATTTACCGGAAGAAACTACTATTGATGATTTCAAAAATGAACTGATTTGGTCTGTTTTTGGGAAAGGCGGTTCTGATGTTTTATTTACACTATCAGATAAGCAATGGGACGACGTGCATAAACTTTCCGAATCAAAGTATAAGACCTGGGAATGGAATTACGGAAGATCTCCGGAATTTAATATCAGGAAAGTCAATCGTTTTGATTTTGGTCAGATAGATCTGAGAATTCATGTTAAGGATGGAATAATTACTGAATTTAAAATATACGGTGACTTTCTCGGCCACGGTGAACTTTCTGAATTAGAAAAAAAATTAATCAATGTAAAATATAACAGGGATTCTGTTTCTTATGCTGTAAAAGATTCTGATTTAAAAAACTATTTCGGTAACATTGAACCGGATGAGTTTATTAATTTTATACTGGAATGAGATATTTTCTGGAGAATAAGAAAAAATATTATTTTTCTTTAACTCCGGGAATCTTTTTAAAATCATTATAGTTAATGATGTCAGCTTGCCAGACAAGCAAATGTTCTTTCATATTTGTTCTTCCTTTAATTAATCTTCACACAATGATTATACTTAAGCCCTTAAGTTTAAAAGTTGTGTGGAGGTTTTTTGTTTTAGGGGGAATTTATTGATTAATCAGCTCAAGTGCACTTTTGGTAGAAGCTTCCGTAACCTTTACTCCACTTATCAGTTTCGCTACTTCCGTTATCTTTTCTTCTTTGGATAAATTCTTTATTTCGGCAATAGTCTCATTTTTATGCTCTTTTTTACTTACATGAAAATGGTTGTCGCTCATTGCAGCAATCTGAGGAAGGTGTGTAATACATATAATTTGATGAGTTTTAGACAAGGATTTCAGCACTTTGCCTACTTTCTGTGCAATTCTTCCGCTGATTCCCGCATCTATTTCGTCAAAAACTAAAATTCCAATGTTATCTTTTTCGGATAATACTGTCTTTATTGCAAGCATAATTCTTGAAATTTCTCCGCCTGATGCGGATTTTTGCAGTGGAGAAAAATCAAAACCCTTATTCGTCTTAATTAAAAATTCGGCTTCGTTTATTCCGTTCGCAGCGAGCTTAACAAATTCTTTTTCGAACTCAAATGAAAATAAATCATTTTCGCTGCCTTCTATATTACTTACTCTTACCTTAAACTCTGCATTTTCCAAACCTACTTCTTTTAGAACTATATTTATCTCTTTTTCAAGCTCTTTTGATTTCTTTTTTCTTAAATTTAAAATCTCTTTACCTGAATTGATCGCAATCTCTTTTTTACTGTTTATTTGTTTCAATAATTTTTCAATCTCAAAATCAAAATTTTCTGCAAATGACAGTTCCTTTTGAAGGGTTTCACTTTTTAATATCAATTCATCCAAATTCATAGAATACTTTCTCTTTAAATGATTAATGCTGCTTAGCCTGTTTCTGATCTGTTCGATTCTTTCACTGTCAAAATTAAGTTTATCCCTGTATCCGGTAAGAAAATCAGAGCTTTCCTTTACAAGCACATATGAACTTTCAAGATCTTTTACTATTTTTTCAATTTCACTGTCATACTCAGTAATTTTCCTCAGATCTTTTACAGCGGAGTTTATTAATCCCGCAGAATTGATATCCTCTTCATATAGTGATTTCAGAGCATTTTCTATTCCGGTTGATATATCTTCTATGTTTTCGAGTTTCTTTAATTCAGCCTCAATCTCTGCGTCCTCTCCTGAAATTAAATTTAAATTATTTAACTCTTTTAATTCAAATTCAAGATATGTTCTTTTCGAGATCAGCTCTTCTTTTTTTGCAGCTAAGTCATTGTAGTTTTCAATTAATCCTTTTATTTCAATAAACTCATCACTGTACTTTTTAAACAAATCATCATTTTCACAATAATTATCCAGAATCTCAATATGTGTTTCTTTATTTAACAATGACTGATGTTCATTCTGAGAATGTATATCTATAATTGCATTACCAAAAGCTTTCATATCGGAAATATTCACAGGATTATCATTTATAAAGTTTCTGCTTATTCCTTTTTTCAGAAGTTCTCTTCTTAAAATTACAAAACCTGATTTATTTTCCTCTTCCGGTAATATATTTTTAAGAAGCTTCTTAATTCTTTCATTTTTTTCAAAATTAAAATGACCTTCTACAACTAACTTATCTTCATCCCTTTTTATTTTTGAATAATCTGCTCTCTCACCAAGTATCAGCGCCAATGCATCCAATATTATGGACTTACCTGCGCCGGTTTCTCCTGTAAGAATGCTTAATCCCCTGTCAAGTAATATATCCGATTCTTTTATTATCAGATAATTTTTAATGTGCAGTTTCTCTATCATTAATATTTATTTATAAATAATTAGAAGCAGTAGTAGTGGTGTTAGTTTTGTCAGCAACTTAGACACACTCAAGATAACTTGAGATTCCTGTCTAACAAGTTGTTAATAAAAATAGCTTAATTAAAAAAAAGTAACAATTGAAGTTGTTATGATTTTTAAATCAAATAAATAATGTTTATAAAACAAACTTATTAATATTTTACTAATAACTTGCTGACAATAAGAAAATGATCTCAAATATATAATTAAAAAAGGCTGACCTGTAAAACAGATCAGCCCAATAATAAGAACTTAAAAATATTAAACTAAGAAGAGCTATTTTAAAACTGCTATCTTCATTATTGCAACAAATTTACCCGGATGTTATTCTATAAAACACAATGCGCTGGATAAATTAATTGTATTTGAAATTACGGTCTGATTACGGACACAAAATTATAACTATTATTATCAACAATGGTCATGTCGTGTAAGTCAACAAAATTATCTCCGTTAACGTCAGTATCTACATAACCGGTTGTAAAATTATAAGAGTCATTATCAATTCTTGTCATGTCGTTTAGATCTACAGTTCCATCCTGATTTACATCTCCTCCATAAATTGAATAAATCACCGGTGCAGTACTGATCCGTTTCAGGTTATTCCCATACGCCTTACTGACTGATGTAGTGAAATCATAGGAGATCACATCAGAAGTAAATGTAACCGGAGTTGACCATGTTTCAATTGAGTTTCTATGTTTAAGTATAATGTAATAATTGACGCCTGAGACAGCTTTCTCGAATGACGGAAAAGCATTATATTTTAAATTAATTGCTTCCGGAAATACGATTGAAGAGTCAATGATCTCAAAGGGTGCAATAGCATTTGCAAGATATACTCTCATGGTGTCTAATACAGGATACGCGGTTTCGAGACGATACTTTAAGTCAACAGATTTTAATGGAGGAGCAACTATTGTGGTTGTTGTATTTGTAATTACGGGATCATTAAAATCGAAATATATTTTTGCCGAGTTTGTTATTTCATCGCCTATGTTCAAATTATTCTTAAGTTTTATTTTAAATTTTACAAATCCGTGACTCTTAGCTTCATTCGAAGCAGCTTCAGGAAGTAATATATCATTAAATGTCCAAATAACTTTGTTGCCAGTGATGCTAAATGTATTATGATGACTATAGGAGAGGGTCTCAATAAAATTCAAATCTAATTTGTCACTTATTTCATCGGTTATTATAACTGTTTCAGCATAGTATGTTCCTGTATTTTGAAACCTGATTGTGTAAGTTAGATAATCTCCATCAATAACATTTTGCGGACTTAGATCACCCGCAGGTTCGACACTTTTATCATTCGGATCGCATGAAGCCACTACTAATTGACCGACATCATCTGTATTATCGTCTGGAGTCTCATCTGTCTGTCCGGAAGTAATTGTCGCATCTGATATTAGTATAGTATTTAAAAGGTTAACATCATTCGGAACCTCATACACGATATAAATGCTTCCTTCATCATTCGGGTGTAATGGATTTGGTAAAACCCATGTGATAACATTCCCTGAAATGTTGGAAACTACTGGTGTACAAACGGGATTCAACAGATGGTTATCAATGGTCGTTGAAGGATTGAATTGGTTTGAATAATATTGAAACAGGTCAATCCAATTCTTAGGATTGACCTGTCATTAATTCCATTACGGCCTTCTAACCTGCACAAATTTCACACTGTTATTAAATGAAGTACTAATATCATTCAAATCAACATATCCGTTACCGTCAAGATCGGTGCTTAGATAGCCCGATGCAAAAATTTTTACGTCGTTGTAAATAGTAATTACATCGGTTAAATCTATTAAACCATCCTGATTTACATCACCGCTGTAGAAAGCATAAACAGACGGTGTGGTGCTTACTAATTTCATGTTATTTCCATATGCCATTTCAGGCGATGCTGTAAAATCATAAACCGCTGTATCCGAATTAAATGTAATTGGAGTTTTAGACCATGTCTCAATAGAGTTTCTGTGCTTAACAATTATGTAGAATGAATTTCCAGGTACATTAGACATTGACAGGAAAGCTCTGAATTTATTTCCTTCAACATGCGGCACAAATACACAGGAATCAAGTATCTCAAATGGTGTCATTGGGCTTGCAACATAGACTAGTATTGTATCAGGATTGGGAAACCGTGCCTGTAGATGAAACCTCAAATCAAGAGTTATGTTAAAGGTACAACAATTAGATAAATATATATATGTTTTACCTTTATTTTGATAACGTGGAGCACCAACTATTAAATCTGATAACCCGTCACCATTTACATCACCAACTCCTGAAACTGAAAGACCAAAACCAGTAAACTCGCTCTCTTGTCTCAAAGTATACTCAACAACATTATCCATCTGAGGTGCCCCGTTGTATACATATACTTTTCCATCTGTGGGCCAGTAAGAACCTACTACCACGTCTTCAAATCCATCACCGTTCATGTCACCTGCAGATGAAACAGAATTTCCAAATTCATTATTTACTTTATCCGAGACCAAAATGACATCCGCAACATTGTCCACAGATGACCCGCCAAGAAATATGTAAGCCTTCGGCAAAGTTGTAGAGTTAAAGGCAACTTTCGCACCTATAATCACATCGGAATAACCATCACCATTTACATCTCCTGCTGAGGAAACAGATATTCCAAAAAGCTCATTCAATGTGTCACCTGTCATTATCACATCTGCTGTATTGTTCATTTCAGGGTCACCGAGAAAAATATATGATTTACCAGAACTCAAATTATATTCATGAGCTCCGACAATTACATCGGAATAGCCATCACCATTTACATCCCCAGCAGATGAAACATCAACTCCAAAACAGTCTTCGGGGACTCGTCCGCTCAGGATTACATCTGCCACATTGTTCATTTGAGACCCGCCAAAATAAACGAAAGCTTTTCCTGTGACGGAATTGTAAGGTGCTCCAACTATTACATCAGAAAACCCATCACCATTTACATCTCCAGCCGAAGAAACTGAATGTCCAAAATATGAATTTTGTGAATCCGTCATTATAATATCGGCTATATTATTCATATTTAGACCCCCGAGAAAAATATATGCCTTACTCTGATTTTGGAAATCTACCGCACCCACAATTACATCAGAATAACCATCTCCATTAACATCGCCAGCTGTAGACACAGACGCTCCGAATCCACTGCCATCATTCTGTTCTAACGTTACATCAGCCACACTATCCATTGAAGGTCCGCCAAAAAAAATATATGCATACACATTATTTTCATACCAAATATTGTTTTCTGAACCTACAATTATATCAGAATAACCATCACCATTTACATCTCCGGCTGAAGATACATCACTACCAAAGAAACGTCCGTTTATATTTCCTGTCATGGTTAAATCAGATTGTGAGATTTGTGAGAATGCATTGACTGTTGCCATTGCAAAAACTAAAAGAAAAAAACCCCGAATTTTAATTGTTATGTTTCCTATTTTATTTTTTTTAGAAATTCTATTTAAAGTTGTTTTCATTTCCTATTTGTTGATTAATAAGTTTTTTTTAACCCACCTTTTACTTTATCAAAAACATTCTCTTCACTGCAGAGAAATTACCGGCTGTTATTTTGTAAAAGTAAACACCGCTGGCAAATCTGCTTCCGTCAAATTTTACTTCATATCTGCCCGCATTTTTGCTCTCATTTACCAATGTAAGAATTTCTTTACCTGATATATCATATACCTTCAGGTTGACAAATCCATTTTCAACCATAGAAAAGCTGATGACTGTTGATGGATTGAAGGGGTTTGGATAATTCTGGGAAAGTGAATACTCGGTTGGAAGTTCTGCTATGTTTTCAACTGCACCGGTTCCGGTGTTGTCTGATTCTATAAGATGATTTTTGCTGTCTGTCACTTCCACCATTTTGTTTTCAGCAAAAGTAACTATTTTTGTCCTGAATCCTTTTTCACTGTCTGACCATTTTAAATCGATGTTCTTCGTTGCAAATTGATTTGCAGATGTTTCGAGCTTCATTCTTGCAATCAATAAACCGGGTTTAGAAGCTGGAATAACAGGAAGTGTTTCTGTATTTGTATTAATCCTGTTTACACTCAATCTAAGCTGATTCCCGGAAACTGCTGAGCTTGATGGTCTCATTGATTCAGGTAAATCAGAACTTACAATTGAATAAGTCAGTTCGCCAGATTTTGCAACCTCTGGATTGATATCAAGAAAATATTGACCCATTGCATATTTTAATTCTTCTTTTGAAGGATTCACGAGATAAATATCAAATTCCAATGTTTTCTCTGAAGTCATATTTACATTAGTTACATAAAGATTATACTTTGCTTCATTTGCAAAGCTTGTATTGAGCAGGAAAATTATTCCTGCGAGTAAGTTGATTGTTGTTTTCATTTTTGATTTTTGTTGTTTATTTCTTTTAAATAATTTCATTTAACATTGAATTAATAGAACATACAATCCAGGTTGTGAGGATACTGTCTTATTGAACTCTAAAAATTTTGGTGTGTAAAGGGATTAATTTCATTAATACCGGTCAGTTAAATTTAATTAACTGACCGGATATAGATTTTATTGCTTACATTATTAGGGTTTCATTACCTGCACAAACTTTACATTGTTATTGTAAACTATATTCAGATCATTCAAATCAACAATGCCATCACCGTCGAGATCAGTAATTAAATATCCGGATGCAAAATTTGTTAATGCATTATAAATTTCTAACATATCATTAACATTTGTTATTTCATCCTGATTTACATCACCGCTGTAGATAGAAGGTACACCGTCAACAATTGTCATATTGTTTCCATATGCCTGACTCAAAGATGACGTGAAATCATAAATCGTCGTCTCACCGGAGAACAAAACCGGATTTGCCGACCATGTGGCAATAGAATTCCTGTGCTTAATTTCAATATAATATGAGCTGCCGGTCTGTACATTCATGAACCCGGCATGGCTGATGAAATGATTTCCTTCTACGTTTGTTACAGTAATTACAGAATCGATAACCTGATAAGGAGAAGCTGCATTTCTAAGATTGATTTGAATCGTATCAATAATAGGATACATAGCCTGCAGTTTGAATTTTAAATCCAGTGAATTAGCAGGAACGGCTATGGCTGTTACCGCAGTGTTTGTAACAACCGGATCATTGAAATCAAAATAAATATGAGCCGTACTTCTTATAGAATCACCGACAACTAAATTATTCTTCGGCTTCACTCTGAATACTATGTAACCATGACTTCCCGGCTCATTGGATGTGCTGTCGGGAAGATATATGTTCTTGAATTTCCATTCTGCAACCCCGGTCTGACTCAGACTGAAAGTATAGTTATGACTTGCACCAACCAATTGAAGCGAAGGAATATTCATCAAAGAACTCAGTGTATCTACAACCCTGATATCAATTGCAGAAGCAGTTCCTGTATTCTGGAATCTGATTGTGTAAGTCAATGAATCTTCAGAAGCAACCTGTGAAGGTGTCATAATTCCCGAGGGATTGACTGTAATGTCATTCGGATCATAAGAGTTTACCACAAATGTATTGCCTTCATAAGCATTGTTATGCGGGACAACATCTACATTTATAGGATAGACTCTTGCAGTAAGTCCCAGATAATCACCGGTAATCAATGTTACGTTAGGGTCATCAAAATATACATGTATTGTTCTGCTTGTACCTGGTTCGAGACCTGTAAAATTCCAAGTTAAAATATTGCCTGAATGTGAATTATGATTCGGAGAGGATGTTGAATAAGTCAACCGGCTGTCATATTCTAACGTTACATGGTCTGTTATTACCTCAGTTCCTACGTTTTCATAAATTATGTCAAAAGCTCCTCCCCGTCCGGGACGCACCGGAGAAACATTCACAATCATTATTCTTAAATCCTTAATTCCGGGTATAGGCTGCAGAGCGAACTTATTGTCTGCATCGATTTCTCCTAATCCCGAAAAAGAAGCGGAATGATTTGAAGGATGTGCAGCATAATAAAGCGGTAAATTCGGAACACTAATATCATAATTCCCGGATCCTGTATAAAGAATGTAGCTTCCTGAATTTGCTGATGAAGTATACCCATAAGGTGAAACTGATACGACGGCATTTTGATACGGACGTTCATTTCCATCCTTTATACCATTTGAATTATAGTCAAGGAAAATGTTTCCGAAGATCACATTAATTTGAGGTGCAACTTCTTCAATGGATACATTATCTATCTTTACGCCCGACATTGATACAGGACCTTCGTTAATTTCATTTACAGCATTGAAACTGACCGTGTTGTAATTATCCGGTGCAATCCAAAGATAGCTATAAGTTGTCCAGCCGCCAACCATTGTGGGAGGATTCCCTACAGGAGCTGGAGTAGTAGGAGCATTATCACCAATAATAAGACCGTTATAATTATCCGGATATTCTCCGGCTGCAGGTGGATAACTGTTTGGATAGCCGTTTGTGAAAGTCACACCAAGCCTGTTTGTTTGATGATAAGTCCCAAAATCACGAAAGACATCTACACAAACACTTATTCTGTATGTATGTCCGGCTTGAATGTTAAGTCCGGTTTGTGAAACAACATATCCCTGAATCTGATCACCTTTTAACTGTACATAGCCATCGTCACCACAACCTATTCCGGTTATTATTCTGGGTCTTCCGTATTGAAAAGAAGAATACCAGTGATCAACTTGTGACGTACCGCTTGGAGAAATAATGTTATTGGTTCCAATAGTGTAGCTTGTGAAGCTTCCGTTTTGAATAAGATTGACACTGCTTATATCACTCACTGTTGTAATCGTCGAATTCGTGATGACCGGAAGATTGGAATCAAAATAGATATTTGCAGCATTAACAATTTCATCTCCAACAATTAAATTATTCTTTGGTTTGATTTTGTATTTGACAAAGCCGTGACTTTCAATTTCGTTTGTTGTGCTGTCTGGAAGAAGTATGTTATCAAAAGTCCAGACTAATATGTTTCCGTTTTCTAATCTTAATGTATAATTATGACTTGCTGAAATCGTCTCGATCGAAGCAATATCAAGCTTTGCGCTTAGTGTATCAGTAATTACAATTAAGAATGCCGTATCGTTGCCGGTATTTTGAAATCTTATTGTATATGTAAGAGGGACCTCATCCAGAATATTTTGAGGTGTTAAATCACCTGCCGGCATAACCGATTTATCATTCGGATCGCACGATGCAAATACTTCCTGTTCCAATATATCTTCGTTATCTGCAGGCACAAGATCTCCGGTAAGCGGGATGGAAGCTGTGGATGTTAGAATTGTCCCGACCGGAGCCGTACTTGAGACATTCAATACTATAGTAATATTTCCAGTTTCATTTGGAGCAAGGTTTGTGTAATCCCAGGTAATTGTATTTCCGGATAAATTATAAGTGGACAGGTTTGGATTACTTGTATAACTGGCGTAAGACAGATAATTATCAAAAGTCAATTCAATGGTTCCGGAAGAAATTGTCGTTGTTCCAATATTTTTATAAGATATGTTCAGTATTGTTTGACGATTTGCACGCGCTCTGCTCATATCGCTCAATGAAATTCTCAAATCATTTTTGTTTGGTTCAGGATACAAACCAAAATCATTTAGATAACTTGTGTTGCCTAATCCTGGGAAATTAACAGTATAAGAGGCTGGATTGGGAATGTAGTACAAAGGCGGATTTAGAATGCTTACAGTATTTGATAAGCCTCCGCAAAATGAATAATAGTTTCCCAAAGAATTCGAAGCAGCAATTGGAGTTCCGGAAGCAGATGATACTAAAATTCCCGGGAATACAGGTTCGTTGGCATCACGGACTCCGATATTTGAATAATCAATATAAACCAGTCCTGTTATGATATTTGACTGCCCATTAAGTTTTGATATGTATGAATTTCCGCTTCCAAATAAATGTGAAGAATTCAGAGAAATCGATCCAAAGTTTGCTGTAGTAGAAGAATAATCTCCTGTGATATAAGCATTACCTGCTAGATCAGCTGAACCTCCCGCGCCTTCTTCAAAATTGCTGCCTCCTGCACTTGCTACCCACTTAACTGTACCACTGTTGTCATATTTAACTACAAAAACATCAAAGCTGCCGGTACTGGAAATTGAATATGGAGGAAATGAAACAGTTGCTTGATAAATACCAAAAACATAACTGTTTCCATTTTTATCTGTCTTTACATCCCGTGGCATTATGGGACCTGACCATGATTTTTCCCATTCAGTGTTTCCGCCGATTGTAACTTTAGTGATGCTGTAATCATTTATTATGTAACTGTTTGAATTATCATCGGCACCAATTCCGTATGACATGCCGGTTGAATTCTGTGAACTTCCGCTGATAATAATTCCGTCAGAATTGTAATTTATATAAAATGGGTATCTGAATTCTGTAGTTGGAGTTATAATTGTCTTAGTTGCCAGGTCAGTTCCCAGGAAATTTCCCGGTCCTGTGATAGTTCCCGATAAATGAACGTTATGTGCAGCATCAACTTCTATTCCTCCGGTTTCATCAAGTAAAAACCCACCGCCATTAACTGCCCATTCTACATTACCATTTGCAGAAAATTTAGCAACGTAAATATCGTATTCGCCGTTACTTGTTAAGTTGACCGAACCAATTGATATTTGATTATTGAACGAACCAGTAGCATAACAAATACCCAGAGCCGGATCTTCATCAGCGGCAATATTTAATCTTGTATCACTATATGAATCAATAGACTTTGCCCATTGGCACGTCCCGCTGTTATCAAACTTTGCAACAAAAGTAGCGCCTGATCCTCCATTCAGCGTGTAAGGTCCGAAAGTTGCCGTTCCGGCATAATATCCGATTATATAGGAATTACCATTATCGTCACAGGATATATCATATACACTTTCCATATCGGATCCGCCCGCTTTTACAGCCCAATCGATTACTCCATCCTTATCATATCTGGAAATGTAAACGTCGGTTAATCCTGTACTTGTTAACGAGACGGTATTCAGGTTGATTAAACCTGAAAAATTACCGGTTGTATATACATTTCCATTGTTGTCAATATCAACGGCTTTTCCAAATGCCGATCCAACATTGACTATACCTTCGATAGATTTAGCCCACTCGAAAGTCTGTGAATGACCTGAATTTATGCTTAAAATAAAGATCATTAAAATTGCTGTTAATATTCTGTTCATTTTTAGTTTTAAGTTTATTTTGTAAAATTTATTTTAAAACAACCATCTTCTTAGTACTCACGAAATTACCCGCTGTAATCCTGTAAAAGTACATTCCGCTTGCTAAGTTAGAAGCATTCAGCTGAACCGTATAGTATCCTGCTGCTTTGACTTCATTGACAAGTTTTGATACTTCTCTGCCTGAAATGTCATAAAGTATTATACTTATATTTCCGTCCTGCGGTAATTCGAAATCTATCTTTGTTGTGGGATTGAAAGGATTCGGATAGTTTTGTGATAAAGCATAGTTTGATGGTAAGCCAACTATTACTTCATTATTGAGTGTGTGATAATTTACTCCTCCGTTGAAATCTATTTGCTTTAATCTGTATGTATAATGACCCGAACTTAATCTTTCCGTGAAACTGTATTTCCTTGTCTCTGTAGTTGTACCGTTACCTTCTACATTGCCGGCTTTCACCCATTCATTCGAATTTACAAGAGCTCTTTCAATATCAAATCCATGATTATTGGTTTCGGAATTGGTTGACCAGTTAAGAGTAACATTGTTCTTGTTCACATTTGCAATGAAGCTTATTAATTCCACCGGCATAACAAATCCTCCTTCTTCAATTATGTAAATTGAATTTGCCATTCCTCCCGAAAGGATCACAGTATCCTTTAAATTTTGTAATTCCTGAGCTGACGGATTTTCAATACTGTCAATACCTTGAGCGAATGGCTTGAAATATGCTACAAAAGTCCTGAACCCGGCGCCATATCTGAATTTTATATTTAATGGAACATACGGAAATGATATCTCGCTTGTAGTAAGTTTTACCGATAGTATTTTGGTGCCCGGGAAAGTTCCTTTTATAAAGAAATTAACCGAGGGGTCCGGTAAATTTCCGGACATATCTAACTGTCCATTAGCTGTATCAACCCTGAATGATGGCGGTCTAAGAGCATCAGGCAGTTCACATTCACTACGGACTATTCCAAGTTTTAAAGTTCCGTTACCCCTGATTGCTTTATTAAATGACCATGAGAACTGACCGTTGGCATATTCAAAATCATTTATACCGGGCTGACCCTGGTTTATCTGTAATAAATAAACGTCAAATAATAATATGCTGTCCCTGTTCGGATTACCTGGATCCGGAGAAGTTCTGATGTTCCTGACCGTCATTGTGAACTGTGGATCTTCAGGACCATTCTGAGCTTCGACTTTGTCCTGAGTTAATGATAACGCTAATAAGATTATTGTTAAAAAAAGTTTGATTTTGTTTTTCATTTTTTTGTTTAATTATTTTTTATTTATAATATTCTAAATGGACGCACTTCACCCATGCATCCAATGGATAAAAATTTTTCAATTACCAGAAATTAAATCACCGATTGTGAGAATCAGGTTTTAAGATTAGTAGGAGCTGAGAGGAACTCAGATTATCTTTTCTTCCTTTAACTTCTACAATAATAACTTAAATTGATTTTTTTTTCAAAGATAAGCTGCTCATAAAATACCCATGTAATGATGGCAAATAACGCAATTATTTCGCTTCAAAATAAAGATTATTGAATTATAAATACCCGTTATTTTTTTTAAAAAATTGTATAAGAAATAAGAATTTCTTTACGGATAATACGAGTTTAACCGAAAATAACGGATTTTTTGTATGATTTCAAAAGGAAAAAATTCAGAGCAGTTTTGATGAGTAATTTTTTGAACAATTTGGATGCTTCAAAAAAGAAATCTGTGAAATCTGTAAATCTGTGTTATCCGTGTTCCTAAAAGTTTGTGGCATACTTAGTTCCATTGCGGATTATGATTCAAAAAATTTTTGATGGGAATTACAGGAATGCAGAATTGAGAATTTTTTAATATCTGATATCAGAGATTCTTTAGAAGCTCTTTTATTTCCAATATCTGATTTAAAACACCTTTATCCTTTTTAGAAAGATTTGAAACGGAGTTGTATGAATATAAAACAGTTGCATGATCTTTACCCCCGAAGTTCAACCCGATTGTTTCCAAAGTAAGCGAAGTTAATTCTTTAGCAAGATACATCGCAACCTGTCTTGCAAATGCAATATCTTTTGTTCTTTTTCGTGAGAGAATCTGATTCTCAGAGATATTATAATAGCCTGCTACTGTGTAGATAATGTTTTCTATGGATATATTTTTTGTTCTTCTGATGTTTCCAACAACGCGTCCTATGACATTTTCGGCAATTTCAAGATTTACTTCACCGCCGAACCTCAAGACACTGTCGGCAATGATTCCGACAATACAGCCTTCGATGGTTCTGATACTGTCCTTTACATTTGTTGCAATAAAGTGAATAACTTCTTCGGGAGCTTCAATATTAGTTTCTTCAAACTTCTTTTGAATAATGGCGACTCTCATTTCCCAGTTAGGCGGCTGCATATCAACAGTTATTCCCCATTGAAATCTCGAAATAAGTCTTTCCTCAATTCCCTTAATTTGATTAATGGGTTTATCACTTGAAAAAATTATATGCTTCTTCTCGTTATAAAGTGTATTAAATATCTGGTACATGAAGTCCTGAGTTTTTTCTTTACCGCTTAAATACTGTATATCGTCGAGTATAAGTACGTCGAGTGATTTATAAAAGGAATCAAGTTTTTTTGTACCGTTTCTGTTTGAAGAAAAATCTATTCTGCTTTGAGCAATGTTAGTTGTAAACTGTGTTGTAAAATCCGGTGCGGTTGTATAATAAATCTTTTTGTCAGGAAACTTTTTAAATATTTCATTTCCTATTGCCTGTACAAGATGAGTTTTTCCAAGTCCGACACCGCCATAGACGAAAAACGGATTATAAATTTTGCCGGGATTATTTGTTATTGCATAAGCTGCTGCAACAGCGAGCTCATTACTTTCCCCTTTTACAAAGTTATCAAAAGTATGTTTTTGGTTAAGGTTCGAATTAAACTCATCTTCATTTTCCGGATCTGCCGGTTTAAAATTTTCATAGAGACCTTTTCCGGGAGAAAGCTCGATCACGTTTGATTTAATTTCTGCTGCGGAGCTTTTGTCCTTGTCGGAATTTCCAAATAAGCCAATCTGAGTTATTTCATAATTGAGTTTTCCGCCGGAGCCGAGCAAAGTTTCAACAATCTTTGATATAATTTTATTATATCTGCTTTCAATTAGGCTGTAATAATCTTCACTTGGGACTGTTATGGTAAGAATGTTATTCTCGAAGTTCTTTGGTACAATTACCGAAAACCAGGTATTTACTTCGCTGGATTTTAAGTTGTCAGAAAGAAGTTCTAAGAATTTATTCCAAACCGAATTTGCGCTTTGGAGAGATCCGGTTTTAAAATTGTCGCGCTCGGTATTTGATGATGTAATTTCGGAACTATTATCTGAAGAAGCAGGGAAATTATTTGTCACGTTAAAGGTTTTAAAAAATTATTAACAAACGAAAGTTAGTTCATATTTTACTTTATATTCAAAATAAAATTTTGAGAGAAACCGCCGGGACAAACCCGAATTCCCAACAAACACAAAAAACACTAACCGCTATATAATAAAAGCACTTAAAAAGGAGATGATTAGTTATTAACAATGATTGTTAATAATAATAATTTGTTTATATTAAGCCAGAAAAAATAAAAGAGCAAATTTACTATTGTCAACAAGTTACTAACAAATTTTTTTTATTAATTTAGCTTAGATAATATTACTCAAACTGATTTTTATAGTCAAGTTTGATTTTATAATTTTACCAAAAAAATTAAAAAAATTTTTGATAAGATATAAAAATAAATAAATTCTTTTTAGTTAAAAGATTTTTTACTTTGAAAAATGAATTTTGAAAACAGCGTTATGAATTACCCTGATACTTATGCAGAAATTAATTTTGATGCTCTCAAAAAAAATTTTACGGCAATTAAAGAATTTGCAAATAAAAACTCAGAAGAAAATATAAGGATATGCTCCGTTGTTAAGGCAAATGCATACGGACACGGGATGAATGAAGTGGGAAAATTTCTGTCTGAAGCCGGCACAGACTATCTTGGAACGGCTGATTATTATGAATCCGTTCAGCTGAGTGATTATTTAAAAAGGTTTTCTAAAAAAAATACACCGGTTCTTTGTCTTGGGGTCTTAAGTGATGTAAATTTATTTGAAGATATTGTTTCGCGAAATATTGATGTTACAATTACAGACACGAAAATTGCCTCAGACCTCAATGACTTTGCCAAAAGCAAAGAAAAAATTGTTGATGTACAGATACAGGTTGACTCGGGTATTAACAGGGTTGGCTTTAAAATGGAAGACGCCATAGCTGCCGTAAAAAAATTAAAAAAGCTAAAAAATTTAAATGTAAAAGGAATTTATTCGCACTTTGCGACAAGCGAAATTCATAACGACAGTTATTCCGGGAAACAGCTGAGAGATTTCAAGGCTTTAGTGAAAGAGATGGAACAGAATATTACTAAGTTCGAGCTTCGCCACATCAGCAACTCCGGGGGAATATTGAATTTTCCGGACTCTTTCTTTAATATGGTGCGCCCGGGTATTTCGCTGTACGGATATTATCCGGACAGAAAAAAAGTTATAAAAGACATTGGAATAAAGCCGGTGATGACGCTGAAGACTAAGGTTAAATTCATTAAAACACTCGGTAAGAATCAGAGCATATCATACGGAAGGAAATATTATACAAAATCTAAAACCAAAATTGCTTCGCTGCCGGTGGGATATGGAGACGGCTATTCGAGGTTATTGAGCAACAAGGCAAAAGTTTTTATAAATGGAAAGTTTTACAGGATTGTTGGAACTGTTTGTATGGATTGGGTAATGGTTGACACAGGCATTGATTCAAAAATCAAAGTTAATGACGAGGTTATAATGTTCGGGGAAGTTTATCCTGCATTTAATCTTTCGGAAATCATAGGAACAATCCCGTATGAAGTCACATGCAACATTACACCAAGAGTAAAAAGAATTTACAAAGGGCAATAAATTTTTTTAAGTGAAAGAGAACATTAAACCGGATTATTTTAAATATCTTTTAACCAGAACGCAGACAAACCTGACACGGTATCAGATCAGCAATTCTGATACTGAGCTGATCAGAAGTATATTTCACAGACTTAGCAGTTCTGAAAATTTACAGACTGAATTATACATTCTGTTCAATATAAAAGAGTTCAGAAGTTTAAGCAAATACTTTATATACATATTCAAAAAAATTGAAGATGATGTAATTAACTTTGATAACCTTCTTCAGAATTTAAGCAATGATTCCGAATTTATAGAAAATGAAATTCTGATGTTTCTTTCCAATCCTACCCGGAAAGAGAGTGCTGAATTTAAATTCACAGAGGAACAGACGTATCCCGATAAACAATTACTTGATAAAAAAGAAGAAGTTACCGAAAAAATTACTGAAGAAACCGAATTCACATCTGACAAGCCCGGGGACGAGCTTGAACCTGAGGTAATTAAATTCAGGGAAAATTATCTTGAGCTTATACAATCTGAAGAAAGCGATCAGGAAGTTGTATTTGAACTGCCCGATTCTGCTGCCGAAACTGAAGAATATGATTCCGCATTTGAACTACCGGCAGAGGAGGAAGCTGAATCCGGATCTGATAATATTAAAGAAGAAATCGCTGAACTTGATTCACAGGATGAAACACGAGTTGAAGAAAAGATTCCTTTTGAAGAGGAAGTAATTATTTCAGAGATTGAGGAATCGAAATCAGATTTCAGGATCAGCCCGGAAGAAGAAGTTGAAGTTATAGAAGACGAAAAAATTCAGCTAAGCGAGGAAATACAGGAAGAATTAAATTTATTTAAGGAAAGTGATGAGATTGCAGAAGAAGATGAGGATTTAACAGTGCTGCCGGAAACTGAGCCTCAGCAGGCGAATACATTATTTTTAGAATATGAGAATGAGGTTAAGGAAAAAAATAAGTATCTGGAATCAGAATTTGACACAATGATAAGCCTTATAAATCTTAAAGGAGAAAGTGACGAATTAAGGGCGAAGACAATCGCCAGCATTTTAAAAACCTCGGGTTTTCTTGAGAGCGCTTCAAGAAACATGTCGCTTGAAATTATTTCTAACATTTACCAGACCATTACGCTTTCATTTGAAAAAATAGCTGAGTCGAAATATGATCTGTCAGAAAGCACTCTGAATTTATTTAAAAAGGGTTTGTCATTGATTCTGAGCTTGATAAAAGGAGATGATTATTACGGTTATAAAGATATACTGAAGTCAATAGAGAATATCAGAAATGCGCTATTGGAGGAGAAACAGAAGAGAGAAACCTATTTAAAACGTCTTCAGGATAAATTAGATCTTGAAAATGATCTTAACCGGAAGTATCCAACCGATATTCAAAAGGAAAAAATTTCATATCTTAAGCAAATCATTAAAGACACCGAGCAGAATTTCAAGTCACTTGAAAAAATTCAGGGTGAGTATCAGATTTATGAAGCACTCAGGAGTCTGTCCGGAAGTCTCAGCAATTTTAAGGACATAGTAAAGCTGTCAAAAGAACTTCAGATGAAAAAACTGGTACAGCTTGCGGAGGCGGGTTATATTTTTGTTAAGTTCCTGCAAAATTACAGGATAAATCCCGTGACTATTGAAACGGCAGAAATATTCGGATACATAATTTATAACTTAAAGTCATTGGTTATGGAAAAGCCGGTTGAAGACGTTGATTTGTTTATATCATATTTAAATGATCCGGTCAAGATTTATTCAAAATCGGAAAAGAAAAAAACTTAATTTTACATTATGAGCAACTATGCCGTAATAATGGCAGGAGGAGTAGGCGCAAGGTTTTGGCCTAAAGGAACTACAAAAATTCCGAAGCAATTTTTAAAAATTGCGGACAGTCACGAATCACTTATCCAGCAGGCTTATAAGAGACTTGAGGGATTATTTTATGATTCAAAAATTTTTGTAGTTACAAATGTTCTTTATAAGAACGAGATTAAAAAGCAACTGCCCAAAATCCCGGACGAGAACATAATTTGCGAACCTATGGGAAGAAATACAGCTCCATGCATAGGTCTTTCATGTCTGTTTATCAGTCAGTTTGAACCAAAGGCAAACGTACTTGTGGTTGCCGCAGATCATCTGATAGGTAATACCAACGAATTTCACAGGATCATAAAAAGCGGACTTAAATTTACAAACGACAACGGAGGAATCGTAACGCTTGGCATACACCCGACCTTTCCCGAGACCGGATACGGTTATATTCAATATGATGCTGATAAGGTATATGTAGTTGAGCAGGAAATAAAAGGTGAAGTCAATTTTGAAAAAATTTATAAAGTTAAAACATTTGCCGAAAAGCCGAATTTCGAAGTTGCAAAGATGTTTCTTGAAAGCGGAGATTTTTTGTGGAACAGCGGCATGTTCATATTCAGAACCGATACAATGATGGAGGAGATTAAAAACTATATGCCTGATTTAAATGAATCTCTAGAGCGGCTCTCTAAAAATTTAATGGCATCTGATTTTCCGAAACGGCTTGAAAATGAATATGCAAAGCTGAAGAGCATTTCCATAGATTACGGGGTGATGGAGAAGTCAAGGAATGTTTATATAATCAGAA
Source organism: uncultured Ignavibacteriaceae bacterium (assembly GCA_964399995.1). GTDB lineage: Bacteria > Bacteroidota > Ignavibacteria > Tepidaquicellales > Tepidaquicellaceae > JAGPCH01. Next base: position 356 of record CAYNTN010000022.1, on the reverse strand, counting down.
GCAACTTCGAGTGGAATGATGTCGGTGCATGGGATGAAGTCTATAAAATTAAAGAAAAAGACATCGATGGTAACGTAAAGCAGGGAAGAACAGTTACTATAAATACAAAAAACTGCCTGATAATAAATGATCAGAAAATCACAGCAACAATCGGCGTAAGCGACCTTTTAATAATAGATACAGATAACGGATTGCTGATCTGTAAAAGAGGCGAAGCCCAGAATGTAAAGGAGGTCGTTGACTTTCTGAGAAGAAAAGGGCTGGATCAGTACCTTTAAGTTTGTAAAGTTTATAAAGTTTATAAAGTTTGTAAAGTTTGTAAAGTTTGTAAAGTTTGTAAAGTTTGTAAAGTTTAT
>CAYNTN010000021.1:0-44305 GCA_964399995.1 uncultured Ignavibacteriaceae bacterium | reverse complement strand
CAATTCTCTATTGATGTTCATTAGAATATATCTCTATTGAAAAATTTGGGTTTAATTTACAGACCGCTTAAATGCTTAGTTTCAACGTTATAAAGTATACCAAATCCTCCTAAACTATTAATATAAACCCGGATTTTTCAATAGAAAATTTCAAACATCTAAGAAACGCAAAGAACGCAAAGGTTTTCGCTAAGTTCACAAAGAATTTTTTCTTACATTTCAATTTACTCTAAATCCCTTAGTGAACTTAGTGCCTAAGTGGTAAAAAATGTTTCTAATGAAAAATTTGGGATAAAACGAAATATTCTATTTATACAACCCGTGCAAGAGTTCTTTTGCTTTCTCAAGCTTTGCTTTTGCTTCAGTTGATAAATTTTCCCCGGCACGATTGATATAAAAATTTAATCTGTCCATCGCCTGAGCGAGACCGTCTGATGCGGTTTTAAGACCTTCCGCAATTTTTTCCGAAGACTGTTCGAAGAAGCCTTCTTCCGGATGCCAGTGAGTTTTTACGTCACCTGACCATAGGTTTTTTTTATCGTCGTCTGACATGGTTAGTTTTTAAAGTTTATAAAGTTTATAAAGTTTGTAAAGTTTGTAAAGTTTGTAAAGTATTTCATAAAGTTTTGATTAAGCCGGATAGCATTTTTGATATCTCTTGAGTCTTATTGATTAAATCCTTGAACTGACACTTTGAAAAGTAATTTAGATCTAACCCTAAATGCAGCATGCTTCTGACTTCTCCTGCACTCCCTTTTGATATGAATAAAAAATGTTTAAATTCGTTGTTACTTTTTCTCTCGAACCCTTCTGCAATGTTATTCATTACAGAGAGAGAAGGTCTGAGTATTTGATTCTTATAATTATAATCTTTGTGTTGACTGAATATCTTGTATAATTCGGAAACTAAATATTTAGACTTTTGCCAAACTATTATATCTTCAAACCTTTCAAATTTCATTTCACAAACTCCTTTCTTAGTCATAATAACTTTTTAATTCTTTAAACTTTACAAACTTTACAACTTTACAAACTTTACAAACTTTACAAACTTTACAAACTTTACAAACTTTACAAACTTTATAAACTTTATAAACTTTACAAACTTTACAAACTTTACTATCTACCTCTAACTTAAGAAATTTTCTCAACTCAGTAAATCCACTTTAAAAAACTTTCCGTTTATTTAATTCAACCGAATTAATTTTAAATCACCCAATCAAAAAACTAAACAAAAGGAAAAAGACAATGAGTAAGAAATCATTTTATTTTCAGCATTGGCGGTAATACTGATCAGCGCTGCACTGATCACCACATCGCAATTTACAACAGCTTCGAGTCACCGCAAAGCACCGATTATTTCGACTGATCCTGCTGCAGATAATACTGATATTCACTTTAAAGTACCTCTTGAGTCCCCCGAAAAGCAATGGACCATCAGAAGATTGTTATAAGCACCTCTGTGTTGATTGCGGTCATTTCATTATACTAGACAGTTGAAAGAATTGGTATTGATTTAAAATGATCAAATATCCTTTGCCGGATTTTTTTAAACTAAAAAAAATTCAAATTTGTATTGACATTAAAATTCATCTGCTGTAAGTTGCAACAACTAAAAAAATCAGCCTGCAAAATTTTTTATCTTATCTAATACACCCATCATCCAAAGCAAAATATAGTTTTAAAAATTTTTTAAAAGTATTTTTCTAAATTAAGAAAAGTCTGATAAATTAATTTCTACTCCATTTTATTTATAAAATGAAAGGAGTAAATAATGAAACGAAAACTTTTTTGTGCAATGATTTTCTTTTTAATGGGAAACATTGCACCCGCACAGGAAGATAAGGTCAGTATAAGCGATAAGAAGTCGAGTTATCTCAATTTAAGCTTGCTGATGGGCATTATCGGAAACATCTCCTCAAAAAATTTTTCGAATACAAATCAGGTTGGTTTAAGCTACAGCATAGATATTTCGTTGAGCCCCAAAGATAATGAGAATGTTGGTTTCTTTATCAATTTTGGATCTTCATTTCAGCCGCGTCGGTATTATGACCCGTACAATGCCGTTGTTTCACTGACTAACAATATTAATTATTCTCAGTTTGCATTGGGTCCCAGGATTTATTCAAACAGCAGAAACTCATTTTTGGATGCAGGCATAGGATATTTTAACATAAACAAAGATGAGGTAGTAGGAGCAACTTTAGGTCTTGGGGGGAAAATAACAATTTCTGATATGTATGCAGTTTCTCTGGCAGGAAGATTTAATGCAGCCGACGTCTTCAATAAATCACAACTGTATTACACGCTGACGGCGGGAATCGAACTTAATAACAAAGCAAACATTTCCCGGCAGCCCAAAGATCAGAAATTTTCAATTGCTGCATTTGCCGGAACTTACGCGGCAGATAATTATTATTATACCGGCTCAGTAGAAAATGCTTTCAGCGCTGAACTCACATACGACATCGGGAAGCAAACAGCTCTGTTACTGAATTATATCAATAAAAATTCTGAACTCGGTTATTTTAACAATTCAGGTCAGTATGTTGTGCATTCAAAAAACCGGCAGAATGAAATCACAGGCGGAGTCAGGCTTTATACAAAAGGTCAAAACATACGGTTATTTGCGGAAGGAATGACAGGTTTATATTTAATTACTTATGAATATTTGAACCATCCGTATTCTTATCCGCATGGACCGGTTACAACGAGCTTTTATGGAATTACATTCGGAGGCGGTGTTGAATTCACAATCATTGATAATCTTCTGGGCTCTGTGAAAACCGACGTCAGCAATTACATTCAGGAAAGTTCTTATATAAGTTTTTTTGGCGGATTAAAATTCAAACTGTGAACTTAAGAGGTGAGCGCAGGAATTTACGCTCACCAGTATTTTCAAAATTATCATATATAATTTTTCCAATGCCTGACTTCTACTTCTTTTTAACCAAACCAAAAGGAGTAAAATATGAAAACGAAATCTTTTTTTGCAGTACTTGTTATTACAAGTACAATTTACAGCGAGATCTCAGCTCAAAGCATTTCAGACATCCCTTCGTTAAAAAATAACGGCTACTGGAATCTGACATATTCAGTCGGGATCGGCAAAGATTTAATTTCAAATGGATACACAGAGACACCTTCAAACGGATTTACTTACAGCGTCGATGCATCATATACACCCGATAAGATCATTGGATTTTTCGCTAACTATTCACTGACGAATTTAAACGGAAGCGTTAACGATATTACGGATTTCTTTGCAGCCAACACTAGTTATGATTTTTCACAGATATCAGCCGGACCGAGGTTTTTTTCGAACGATAAAATATTTTTTGTTGATGCAGGACTGGGGTATTATAACATTAATGAAAAGAAGTTTATCGGAGTAAATGCCGGTGCCGGCGCGAAGATAAAGTTTTCGGATTCGTACGGGATACTCATCAACGGAAGAATTCATAATACATTTGTTCAGAATGGAGGATACCCTCAGAAAAAAGAGCCTTTTGTCTATTACGGAATTTATATGGGACTTGAATTAAATAACAGCAAGGATATAACTCCTGTGAGCAATAAAAATGAGTTCGCTGTTACTTTACTGGGAGGGAGCTTTAACAGCGGCCTGACTTACCGTGATGCAAACGGGACATTCGGAGCTGAGCTGACTTATGACATCAGCTCAAAAGTATCAGCTATCTTTGATTACTTTTATTCGCACTCAGAATATAATAACAGCTATTCAAACGGATCTATTTTATTCACCGATAATTTGTCCAACACAGGCAATGATTTCTCCGGAGGGCTGAGGCTGTATCTTACCGGAAATAATTTCAGGGTGTTTGCAGAAGGATCGGCAAATATGTATTTCTGGGAAAGAACAACTGAGTTTTCGAATATTTACTACTACTCAAACAATACAAACGCGAATAATTATTTCGGGATAAATTTCGGAGCGGGCATTGATTGTAAATTAGTAGATAAACTCTCCGGAATTTTTAAAATGACTCTGGGAACATACATCACAGAAGGATATTACTATAACGGCATTTATGGAGGATTGAAATTCGGGCTGTGAGAAACGCGAGACGTGAGACGTGAAACGTCAAATGTCAGACGTCAGACGTCAAATGTCAGATGTCGTCCTCGCAGAGTCACTTCGCATGAAGTAAGAAGTAAGTTTGCATCGTCTCCGCAGAGTCACTCCCATTCTGCTTTTCAATGACCGGATAATTTCGCTGGGAGGACTCTGCGAGTACACTCTGGACTAAACGCATAAACGGATTTTAAAAATAATGACGCAAGCCTAACAATCTCACTGTGGATGATAACAATTTCATTTTTCCGCCGTCGTTGGTGTTCCAAAAAGTTTGCTTGTTTAATTTAAAAGATAATTAAAACATCGTGCAAACTTTTTGGTCACCAACGACAAAGACTCTCCAAAGACAGAACCATTTCAAATTAGAATAGACTTTGACTTTTTAGATCTTTAGGTATGACACTTGACGTGCTCTGCTGTTGGTGACCGGAAAGTTTGCAATTCAAATTATTTTATCCTTTGAAGTTATAACATACAAACTTTCGGGAACACCAACGGCGGCAGCAAAAAAGTATCTTGACCATAGAACATACAATATCTAAATTGATAACCTCAAGGAAAACAAATGAAATTATATCTAATTTATTTAAGCTTTTTAGTTTTACTTATTCAGATCATTTATCCAACCATTTCCTACTCACAAAAACCAGGTTTTTTTACCGCCGTCGTTGGTGTTCCAAAAAGTTTGCCTGAATAAGTTTGAAGTAAGAACAGAATGAATGCAAACTTTTTGGTCACCAACGACAAAGACTCTTCCAAAGACAGAACCATTTCAGATTAGATTAGACTTTGACTTTTTAGATTTTTAGGTATGACACTTGACGTAAGAGTCTTGAGAAATCTAATTTTAAGAGAGATTCAATGAAATACACAGGTCAAACAATCTCCGGGTGCTCTTCCGGGACTATGACACTGACGATGGGTTCATAATTTCTCATAACTCATATCTCAAAACTCATTGTTTGTCCCGCTTAGTCTTTTCAATCTGCGTCTGCTCTCCCACTGACAATTGTTTCGGTCCGAGTGTGACAGTGATCTTAATTATTTTTCCTGTGAAACGGAAAGGTACCTGATAGTCCTGGTCATCAACGGGCGTTCCTGTGTCAAGACCAACATTAAAAGTCTCATCCCATGCGACACTGATCGGCAAGCTATTCGGCATAGGATGGCTGTCTGCAACTTTACCGTCTACTTTCAATGTACCTGTACCGCCTTTACCAAGGCCGGGTCCGTCGTATTGCCAGTCAAACTCCAGCGTGTGTGTACCAGGAGTTAAAGCTTCACTCCCTTTCCATTTGACTCTGACAAGGTCTATCAGATTCCATGTAAATACAGGGACACCTTTTAGAAGATAAAATCCATAACCGGCAAACCTTCCTCCGTCTGTCATCAGCATTCCTTCGGCACCGCCCTGAGGAATTTCAACTTCCGCAACAATATTGTATGACCTGTTCAGCAAGTTAGGCGCAGAGCCTGTATCAGAAAATGGAACATTACTGACTTCACCTGTATAAGTAAAAACTGTTCGGTCCGGAGTATAACTTGGTTTTTCAGAAATAAACCTTGTAATTGTAGAATCATCAAGCGGAAAAACCCTGAACTTAGCTGCTTCCAGATTAAACAACTGCTGCATATCACGGAGCTTATCAGGAAATTTACCGGCTAAATCATTAGCCTGCGTCCAGTCTTCGCTGAGGTTATACAACTCCCACTTGAATCCGTTCATAATATCAGATGGAGGCTGGTCTAATGTTATATTCCATGGCGGATTCCATGGTACTGTAGAGGCTATCCATCCGTCATGATAAATTGCCCTGTTTCCAAACATCTCAAAGTACTGTGTAATTCTATTGCTGCTAACATCAGCGTTTGCTTTATCCCATGAGTAAAGCATGCTCACTCCTTCAATCGGTCTTTGGGTTATTCCATTGACCATAACCGGCTGTGATAATCCTGCTGCCTCAAGAATTGTCGGAACAATATCAATTACATGATGAAACTGATTGCGTATTCCTCCTGCATCTTTAATTTGAGCAGGCCAGGACATTGCCAATCCGTTACGTGTGCCTCCGAAATGAGAAGCTATCTGTTTTGTCCACTGGTAAGGCGTGTCAAATGCCCATGCCCATCCGGCTGCGTAATGAGGATATGTCTGATCAGAACCCCAGGCATCGTAAAACTTCATGTTCTGTTCAACTGTCGGATGCACTGCGTTTGCTACAGCAAATTCACTGAACAGACCATTAAGTGTGCCTTCAGGACTTGCGCCGTTATCTCCGCTGATGTATATAATAAGTGTATTATCGAGTTTACCAATATCTTCAATGGCTTTGATAACACGTCCTATTTCATCGTCCGCATAAGCGAGATACGCTGCATAGACTTCAGCCTGCCGTATGAAAAGTTTCTGTGCATCCGGAGTTAGCGAATCCCACTGCGGTAAACTGTCAGGCCATGCTGTAAGCTGTGCATCCTGCGGAATCACACCCAGTTTCTTTTGGTTGGCAAAGATTTGTTCACGAAGCTTGTTCCATCCCTGGTCAAACAAATGCATGTCACTGATTTTTTTAATCCATTCGGGAGTCGGATGATGCGGTGAGTGTGTAGCACCAGGTGCATAGTAAATCATAAAAGGTTTTTCCGGCTGTACATCGTTAAGCATATTGATCCTTTGAATTGCCTCGTCAGCCATTGCAGTAACAAGGTTGAAATTTTCATCTTCAAGTTGCGGATGAATTGGTGTTGTGTTGCGAAACAGCATTCCCGGCTGCCATTGACTTGAATCATCCCCAATGAAACCGTAATAATAATCAAAACCTTTAACCGGACCATTCGGCCAGTTATGGAATGGACCGACTTGTGTTGCTTCCCACTGAGGAACATTATGGTCCTTTCCATACCAGGCAGTATCGTAACCATTCTGCTTCATGATCTCACCAACACATACAGCATCGCGGGGTATGATGCTGTTATATCCCGGATATCCTGTAGCCTGGTCTACGACAACACCGGTACCAACTGAATGGTGATTGCGACCGCTAAGCAGAGCAGCTCGTGTTGGTGAACAGAGAGCTGTAGTATGAAAAGAAGTATAACGCAGTCCTGTGTTTGCGACACGATCAAAAACCGGAGTTGGAATTACTCCTCCGAAAGTGGATGGAGCTCCAAAACCCACATCGTCGGTAATGATAAGAAGCACGTTTGGCGCATCTTTGGGCGGCACTCCAAGTCCTGACCAATACGGTTTGGAGTCAGCTGCATTTGGAGTAATCTGACCTTTGAATTCCTGCGGCGGGTTTGGAAGATACTTGCCTTCGATTACAGTAGTCGCTCCTGGTGAACCGGGAGGAAATGATACTTCAGGTTCTGAACTTGCTTCTTTGTTTTTACCTGAAGCAGTTGTTGGATTTGTTTGTTTCATGGATAAATCTCCTTAAAGAATTTTTTTAATAATGAAAAATGAACTTAGTTGTCACCGCCAGAGCCGGGAAAGTGTTGAAGATTCTTACGAAGGTAAAAGACTCTTACGAGGGTTAAAAAAATAATCGAAACTCCTGATAATTACAACGAATATTTGTTTCCGCCAGAGTTTCTGTCGAAATGAGATATGAGATTGAGATATGAGGTATGAGATCTGAGATCTGAGTGTCTCTGTCTTGTCCTAAACCGGAAAAAGATTCATGGTGAAAAGGCAAAGTGCAGATTGTATAATTATGCTGAACTGATTTTAATCCACCCGCTGAGTCCCCGCATTTAGGAGAAGTGTCTCATACTACACATTACATACCTCATATCTCATACTTCATATCTCATACTTCATATCTCATATCTCATACAAATGCAGTTCTTTCTCAAGTTCAACTATCTCTTTCAGCTGATTCAAAAACCATTTATCAATCTTAGTTGAATTATAAATCTCATCTATTGTCACATCGAGAAGCATTGCATAACGTATGAAAAAAATATTATCACTTCGCGGTGTCTGGAGTTTTGTGAGAATTTTTTGTTTAAGATTTTTTCTTTCATCATCCTTCAGCTTCGTCAAATACTCATACGAATAAACATCCTTTCCGTCAGCGCCGAATCCGGAACGTCCAAGTTCAAGCGAGCGAATAGCTTTCTGAAACGCTTCTTTGAAATTTCTGCCGAAAGACATGACTTCTCCGACTGACTTCATCTGGACCCCAAGCACGTCATTATCGGGACTCGTCGAACGGAATTTATCAAAATCCCATCTCGGAATTTTTACAACCACGTAATCAATAACCGGCTCAAAGCATGACGGCGTTGTCTTTGTAATATCATTTGGAATTTCATCAAGCGTGTAACCGACAGCAAGCTTAGCCGCGATTTTTGCGATCGGAAAACCGGTTGCCTTAGATGCGAGTGCTGAACTTCTTGAGACTCTCGGATTCATTTCGATTACAATCACTCTTCCTGTTTCGGGATTGACCGCAAACTGAATATTCGAACCACCTGTTTCGACACCGATTTCGGATATTACTTTCTTTGCCGCATCCCGAAGTTCCTGATACTGCTTGTCGCTTAACGTCTGCGACGGCGCAACAGTAATCGAATCCCCTGTATGAACTCCCATTGGATCGAAATTTTCTATTGAGCAAATCACAACGAAGTTATCATTAATGTCTCTCATTACCTCGAGCTCGAATTCTTTCCATCCGATCAGAGATTCTTCAATTAAAACTTCGTTGGTCGGAGAAGCATCTATTCCGCGGTTCACGATTGATTCGAACTCTTCTATGTTATAAGCTATTCCGCCGCCGGTTCCGCCGAGTGTAAAAGAAGGACGGATAATAACAGGAAATCCAATCTCATCAGCAAAATTTTTTGCATCTGCAAAACTTTTTACAAATCTCCCTTTGGCAACATCAAGACCTATCTTCTGCATTGCATTATGAAAAAGTTCGCGCGACTCAGCTTTTCGAATCGAATCGATTTTTGCTCCTATAAGCTCAACATTATATTTTTCAAGAATTCCCTTTTCAAAAAGATCAACTGCTGCATTGAGAGCGGTCTGTCCTCCCATTGTTGGAAGAATCGCATCCGGTTTTTCTTTCTGAATTATTTTTTCAATAAAGCTGCTTGTGATGGGTTCAATGTAAGTAGCGTCGGCAATTTCAGGATCAGTCATGATCGTCGCCGGATTTGAATTTATCAGCACAACCCTGTATCCCTCTTCCTTTAATGCTTTCACAGCCTGTGTTCCGGAGTAATCAAATTCACACGCCTGCCCGATGACAATGGGACCGCTTCCGATAATAAGAATTGTTTTAAGGTCAGTACGTTTTGGCATTAATTGATTTAACTTCTATTCCGGACTATCTGAATTTTGCTTTACCACTAAGACACGAAGGACACTAAGAAAAAAATGTTTAAGAAATTATTCCTAGTTTCCTTAGTGTTCTTAGTGCCTTAGTGGTAAAAAAATATCCCGGTAAGGAGTAATTTGTAAAGATTAGTTAAGTTTCAAATTATTTAACAAAAATTAAGAACTTTTTGATCAGATCTTCTAAGAGACATATCTGATAACACTTTTTCTGCGAAAACTGCAGAATAAAAAATTCTGAATTGTATCAAAAGGTGTTCTGTGCTTTACGTTAATACATTTGATTTTTCTGAAAAACTCTTTAAGCCTGTCTGATAAAGTAATTTCAGAGTATTGCTTAATTTTTAATCCGCTGCATTTCTCCGGACCGCTTTCAGAGAATGTTCCTAAAATCAGAAATCCCTCAGGTTTCACAAAATTCTTAATTGTATTAACATATTTTTTAATCTCACGCTCTTCAGTTAAAAAGTGAAAGGTTGCACGGTCATGCCAGAGATCAAACTTAACATCCGGTTTAAAATTCAGCACATCTGAATTAACCCAAGTAACAAATTTCGCCTTCCTTCCAAGCCGCTCCTTTACTCTGTCTAACGCTGATTTCGAAATATCAAGAATTGTAATGTCAGTGTACCCGAGTTCAATCAAATTATCGGCAAAGAAACTATCCCCGCCTCCTGCATCAATTATTTTAGCTGATTTCGGTAAGTTAAATTTTTTTAGAAAGTTTAATGATGTCGTAGGCTTTGGCTGATACCAGCTATACTGATTATTACCTTTATATACTTCTTCCCAATGCTCTCTTCGCTCAGACTGTTTCATGGAAAATTCTTTTTGATAAGTTGTCTAAGACTTAATCGTTATTAATATTTTTATGAACCCCGTTGGTTGTTACTTTCTTAGAAGTAATCTTCTTTCTCATATCATCCTTCATTTCTTTCTCATGTTTCTTAATTACCTTCTTAACAAAATCTTCCTGAATGTTTACTTTGTCAAAAGGTTCATCTGATATCTTAAGAAGTTCCTCTTTCTTTGTATAATTTCCACTACTACTCATGACCCATGTTTTCGAAGTATCAGTCAGATACAATCTTAAAATTTCAGTTATGTCCTCTTTTATCCTAATGTCTTCAATAGGGAAAAGAACTTCCACACGTCTGTCAAAATTTCTTTGCATCACGTCAGCGCTGCCGAGATAAAGCCTCGGGTCGCCGTTATTGTGAAAATAATATGCGCGGCTGTGTTCAAGAAATCTTCCCACTATGCTGTAAACATTTATGTTGTCACTCAGATCTTTTACCTTCGGTCGCAGCCGGCAAATACCTCTTGCGATCAGATCAACTTTAACTCCCGCTTTTGAAGCCTGATATAATCTCATAATTACTTCTTCATCAACAATGGAATTAATTTTAAATAAAATATAACCGTTGTTATTTTCTTTATGGGATTTGATCTCATCATCTATCATCTTTAAAATTCTTCGTCTGAGATTCAGAGGAGCAACTAATAATTTCTTGTAGCTTCTTTGCTTTGAGTATCCGGTTAAATAATTAAACAGATGTGAAGCATCTTTGCAGAAGTCCTGATCTGCCGTGAATAAACCAAAGTCTGTATAGATTCTTGAAGTTACCGAATTATAATTTCCTGTACTCAAATGAAGATAGCGCTTCATTCCTTTTTCTTCTTTGCGAACAACTAATGCGATCTTGCAGTGTGTCTTTAATCCGGCTACGCCGTAAACAACATGAACTCCTGCGTTTTCCAGTGACCTTGCCCAGATAATATTATTTTCCTCATCGAAGCGCGCCTTAAGCTCTACTACTGCCGTAACCTGCTTTCCGTTTTCTGCTGCTTCAATCAATGATTGAATGATAGGTGAGTCTCCGCTGGTTCTGTATAAAGTCAGCTTAATTGCATAAACGTTCGGGTCTTCTGCCGACTGTGCTATGAATTCACTTACTGACGAGAATGAATAAAAAGGATGATGCAGAAATACATCATGTTCGGAAATTGTCTTGAAAAAATCTTCTTCTTCACGAAAGTACGATGATATCCTCGGAGTGTAACCTTCATACTTCAGATCTCTTTTTTCAATTTTATACAGAGTCATAAGATCACCAAGGTTCAGCATTCCGTCTGATTTATATATTTCATTATTTTCTGCATCGAGAATATTCTTCAAAAAACCAAGCAGCTTGTCCGGCATCTTTTTATCTACTTCGAGTCGGACTAAAATTCCCAACCGCCTTTTCTTAACTTCTTCCTCTATCAGTGTCAGAAGATCAGCAGCTTCTTCTTCCTCCAGCTCGAGATCTGCATTGCGGGTAATTCTGAAAGCAAAGCAGTCAATTGCCTTCATTCCGGTGAACAGCTTTTCTGCATTGGCTTTGATGATGTCTTCGAGTAAAATATAATTATACTGATTCTCTGTTTCCAAAGAATAGAATCTTGAAATATTATTCGGGATCTGTATAACGCAAACTTTCTCTTCAATTTCTTTTGTGTCCGGATCATCAAGAATGATAATCAGTGCGAGAGAACGGTTAATTAAATTAGGGAAAGGATGAACATTATCAATTGCTAGCGGAGTAAGCACCGGAAAGATCTCATCTTCAAAATAATCATCAACTTTCTTTCTTTCCTCTGCATTAAGCTCATCATATCCGAAAAACTTAATATTGTTTTCAGCAAGTCCCGGAATAATAACTTCATTCAAAATCTTATATTCCTCCTCGACAAGCGGAGTAAGCGTTTCATAAATTATATCCCTTTGCTCCTGTGCTGACATTCCGTCGGTCGTGAGCTCATTGACATTGCTTTTCACCTGACGCTTCAAACCCGCAACACGGATCATGAAGAACTCATCTAAATTCGTACTGAAAATTGAAAGAAATTTCACTCTTTCAAGCAACGGCTGTGTGATATCCTTAGCTTCTTCGAGAACTCTTTTATTGAATTCAATCCAGCTTAATTCGCGGTTTAAGAAGTATTCCGATTTGTTTTTGATCATAATAGAATGTTTGAAAATACTTTTTATTAGGTTTAGATTCTATGTAAATATAAACCTGACAGGTTTGAATGTAAATTTTTTTTTTAATTAGGACAGGTAAGGGAATTGCTATGTTAGAAGGAGTTTTCTTTGTGAAGGAACTTACAGGATACGCGGTTGGAGCAAACGGAACAATATTGAAGACAACAACAGGAGGAATTGTAGGAATAAATTTAAGCAGTAATGAAATACCGGAGTCCTTTCCTTTTAAAGCAGAACGATCCGAATCCCTTTAATCCAACAACCAATATTGAATTCAGTCTTTCCCAAAATAATTCTTTTGTAAAACTTAATGTATTTGATATAAACGGTAGAGAATTTGGATATTTAGTAAATCAGGAATTGGATGCAGGAAACCTATACTATAGATTTCGATGGAAGTCATCTCGCAAACGGGACATATTTTTACAGAATTGAAGTAAGTAGTCATAATCAGAATTCTTCTACTGAAATTAATTTTACCGAAACAAAAGGTATAGTATTGTTAAAATAAATTTTAATAGCTGAGAATTAATTCATTTTCCAGTTACCCAATTTTTCTGCCGTTGTGCTGTTCCAAAAAGTTTGCCCAAAAATTATTTTAAAACTGTAATATATTTAACACAAATTGTTCAATAGAAATTTTAAAGATATTTAAACGCAAAGTGCGAACAGTACTTATGCAAGTTCGCAAAGAATTTTTTCTTGCAATTTCAAATTTACTTAAACCCTTAGTGTTCTTCGTGCCTCAGTGGTAAAAAAAATTTCTATTGAACAATCTGGGTTTAAAGCAAATTTTTAGGTCACCAACGACAAGCGTTTCAATGAACTGGAATCGTTTTATTCATAACTGCTGCCGTCAGCAAGAAAGTTTCTGTGAATAGTTGATATGAATTTAGAGTTGTGATTATTAAATTTTTTGAACACAAACAAATGGCGGGATCCTTTTATGTCTGACGTTTCACGTTTGAAGTCTGACATCTGACGTTTCACGTTTTCAATATTTTTTCCTTATAAAATTTTTCAACCTTGGCTTTAATATCTTTTTCATCCGCCAAAATCAATATATCATCACACAGCTTTTTCGCTTCCTTATAGTCAAGCTTTCTTATGATCTGTTTTATCTCAGGAAAAATAGAAGGGACAACACTCAGCTCATCTATTCCAAGACCAACAAGAACTGCCGTCGCCAGCGGATCTGAACCCATTTCACCGCAGACACTTATTTTTATTTTATTTCTGTGTGCCGCATCGGTTATGCTTTTAATTGCTCTGAGTACTGCCGGATGAAATTCCTGATAAAGCCCTGATATATATTCATTTCCCCTGTCAACTGCCAGTAAATACTGAATCAGATCATTTGTGCCGATACTGAAAAAATCAACTTCTTTTGCGAGCTCATCCGCCAAAAAATATGCCGATGGAACTTCAATCATTATTCCAACTTCAATGTTCTTGTCATATTTTATCTCCCGTTTATCAAGATCCATTTTTACTTCACACAGTATCTTTTTTGCTCTTAATACCTCACTTACTGAAGAAATCATAGGGAACATGATCTTTACATTCTTCTTAGTGGAAGATATCAAAAGAGCTCTAAGCTGTTCTTTAAAAATATCAACCCTGTCGAGACAGATCCTTATCCCTCTCCATCCTAAAAAAGGATTATCTTCTTTCTCAGAGCGGGGCAGAAGCTTGTCACCTCCTATGTCATATGTCCTTATAGTTACTGTATTCGGATAAGTAACGTCTGAGATATGCGTATATTCTTCAATTTGTCTTTCTTCAGGCGGAAAATCACCCGCTTCAAGAAAAAGATGCTCTGTTCTGTAAAGTCCGATTCCGCAGTGTCCCGTGTTAACAACAAAACCAATCTCCTCATCAAATTCTATATTAGCCGTTAGTTCAACTTGTTTTTTATCCGATGTCTCACTCGGCAGATCAATTATTTCGTTAAGCTTTTGTTCATATGCTTTAAGTTCATCGAGTTTCCTTTTGTAAATTTTAAGAGTTTTTTCAGAAGGATTTTTTATGATAAAGCCGTTAAATCCGTCAAGGATGATAAGCTCTCCGGAGGAAACGTTTTTTGAAATATCTTTCATGCCTACAACTGCAGGAACTCTCAATGCCCGTGCAATGATTGCTGCGTGTGAAGTAGTTCCTCCCCGGTCTGTTGCATAACCCTGAACTTTTCTTTTACTGAATAAAATAGTGTCAGCTGGTGTAAGCTCATGCCCTATAATGATCGAATACTCTTCCACTTTTGAAACGAGCTTTTCCTTTTTCATATTACGAATCACCCTGTTCCTGACATCATTAATATCAGCCACTCTTTCCTTAAGATACTCATCGTTAGCTGAAAGCAATGCCTGCCCAATCTTTGACATCTCGTCATCAAATATAAAACTCGCCGTTCTTTTCTCTTTTTTAATACGGTTGATAATACTCGTTATAAAAAATTTATCATTCAGTATTTCCAGCTGAGCATCGAATATCAGGGAGTTTTTTTCCCCGATTTTTTCATAAGACAAGGAACGGATCTTATTCAGCTCTTTGACTGAAAGTTCTAAAGCCCTGTTAAAATCAATAAGTTCTTTTTGAATTTCACTGTCATGAAGGAATTCTGTATCCACTTCAAACTGGCTGCGTGTATAAAGATATGCTTTACCTATTGAAATTCCTGAAGAAGCAGGTATTCCTTTATATGTAGTTTCGCCCGGCAAGTGTTAAATTATTTTTGTTAAAATAATCTTTTGTAAAATTAAAAGTAAGGTTTATTTCAAACAGTTACGAATACTTTTTAATACTTTTCAGGGTTAAGAATCAACAATTTTTTTTTAAAAAAAGATACAGTAAAATCTCAAGGGTTAATTTTTAAAAATTTTTTCTCCTGTTATTTGAAAATTATTAATTTTGAAACCAGCTTGTTGGAACGAATTTAATTGCGTTAATTTCAAATATCCTTTTAGATTGTAATTAAAGATTCATATGTTTAAATTGCATTTGTAAAAAAACAGTACAGCGTTTTTTTGTTCTGCCAAAGCAGGATTGTTCTACCAAAATAAGAAAGTAGCAACAAGCTTTTAATATTTTGCCGGTGTTAAACCTTTGAAGGTGTAAGTCGCCGCAAATAAATCCTGAATAATATTCCGGGTTGAAAAGATTTAAGAGCCAAAAAATTTGCCAGCGTACAATTAACAAACACAAAAAAAGGAAACACAGCAATGGAAAAAGGAACTGTAAAATGGTTCAATGTTACAAAAGGTTATGGCTTCATCACAAGAAGTAATGGTCAAGATGTATTCGTTCACTTCAAAGCTATCAATGCTGATGGCTACAAGAAACTTGATGAAGGTGATCAGGTTGAATTTGAAGTTGAAGACGGTGCAAAAGGTCCTCAGGCTGCAAACGTAACAAAAGTAGAATAAAACTAATTTTAGTTTTTAAACTCAAAGCCCGTGACTCACCATCACGGGCTTTTTTTTTATATTAAAAATTCCATTCAACTTTCAACTTTTAACTTTCAACTTTCAACTTTCAACTTTCAACTTTTAACTTTTAACTTTTAACTTTCAACTTTCAACTTTTAACTTTTAACTGTTTTTACCCAGTATCCCACATCAATCCATTTTCCGAATTTAAATCCGACTTCCTTAAACAATCCGCACTTCTCAAATCCCATCTTTTCATGCAATGCTATGCTTGCTGCATTAGGTAATGCGATTCCGGCAATTAATTTATGAATTCCCTTTTTCGTACTTTCATCAATCAGTTTAATCATCAGCTTACTGCCAATGCCTTTTCCAAAATGATCTCTATGTATATATACCGTGCTTTCAGCGGAATATCTGTATGAATTTCTATCTTTCCATTTTGTCACATACGCATAACCAATAACTTCTTTATTTTCTTCAAACACTATCCATGGATACTTCACGGTAACTTCCTGTATCCTTCGTAAAATTTCGTTTTCGTCAACTCCGTCTTCTTCAAAAGTTACTATAGAATTTTTTATATAATAGTTATATATATCACAAATGTAATGAACATCTGATTTGTTTATATCCCGGATCAAATTCGTAATTTGTAATTATTTGAACTATTTCTCAAGCTGCTGAAGCATTTCAACTGCATTCTTATTCGAAGGATCCAATTCTAATGACTTTTTATAATTCT
The DNA here is from genome assembly GCA_964399995.1 of uncultured Ignavibacteriaceae bacterium. Classification (GTDB taxonomy): domain Bacteria; phylum Bacteroidota; class Ignavibacteria; order Tepidaquicellales; family Tepidaquicellaceae; genus JAGPCH01. The sequence goes on along the minus strand of CAYNTN010000021.1, from coordinate 27,658 downwards.
CAATCGCAAGCTGCTTATCACCGTTAATCATACAAGCTTCGCCAAGACTGTCGTATACATTTGCTGAAGCGGGAAATTCCTCAGCATTGAGCTTTAAAATTTCTATTGCTTCTTTATTCTTTCCTGCCTGAAGCAGCTGATAACCCAGCGCATTCAGCTGGCTTTCTTTAAAATTATATTTATCCGGACTGTTTAACTTCAGCTCTTTATATTGACTCACAGCGGCATTCACGTCTTTTTCAAGGATAGTCTGCATAAGTACATCCGAGATAGGCTCTTTCGGATCACCGACACTCATAAGCTCGGTATCAAATATCAGCACAGCATCCGGAGGAATAATATTCCCCGCTCCTTTGCTTCCGTACGCTAAATCCGGAGGTATTATCAGCCTGTATTTATCACCTACACTCATCAAAGCAATGCCTTCATCCCATCCTTTGATGACCTTGCCTGTACCAAGAACAAATTCTATCGGTTCGTTTCTGTCCCTGGAGGAATCAAATTTTTTACCGTCAATAAGATATCCGGTGTAGTGAACCTCTACTGTCTTATTGTTTTCTGCTTTTTCTCCGGTTCCTTTCTCAATTATTATGTATTTCAATCCGCTGTCTGTCGTCATCGTATCCTGTGAATTGCAGAAATTAAATACGAACATAATAAGTATTGTACAAATAAAATGTTTATTCATTAAGATTAAAGTTTAAATTTTAGAAAAATTTATTTTATTTAAAATTATTAAAATTAGATTACAATCTGGAGTTTATTTCTTCAAGACTTTCCTCTATTTCCTCTTTGCTGAAATTTCCTTTGTTCAGCTTTTCATCGGTTTTTAGCTGAAGTCTTTTGTAATACTTAATTCCCTTATCTTTAATTCCTTCAAAGCCTGAGTCGATCATTTCAAATAAAATATCTTCGGCTTTGGAATACTGACCCGAAAATTCATAGTACTCGAAGATTTTAAATTTTAGTTCGTCTGAAAATTCCAGTGCCGATAAGCTCTTTATAAGAAAATCTATTCTTGCAAAATATTCAGACGGCTCGGGTAATTCTCTTGTCATCATTGTTTCAAGATAAAGCCAGAGTGATTTGAAATAAATGTTAATGCTTTCTTCGTGTTTTCCTTTTTCTCCGAGTATGTCACCGTATTCTTTTAGCAACTCTGCGGAGATCAAACATCTCCCGGCATAAACATCGGAGGTCTTCATCAGCTTCATAATATCATCAATGCTCAAAATTTTTATCAGTTTCAGATCAAGCCCTACTAAAGTCTTTGCTGCTGTTTCAATTTCGGCTTCTGCTTCGGCATAATTTTTTTTCTCTTTGTGAAATAAAACTTTAGCCAGAACTGTCACCAGTATCTGTGTCATCTTCATTAAGTAATCTCTTTGCAGCATACAATAAATTATTTATGGATTATTTTTAATTAAATATTTCAGTGCTTCTTCAATATCCAGTTTACCGTAGCCCCAGTCGGAGTTCGGAACATTACCCGTAAAGGAATCTTTCCGTGCTGTACTTATAATTATTTGCTTAATTTGAGAATGTGTAAGTGACGGATCATACTGTAGCATTAATGCAGCTGCACCTGTAACGTGAGGAGCAGCAGCGCTTGTCCCGCTGAAAATAGTGTAACCATTTCCCGTGCTTGTCGAAAATGTAGTATGTCCCGGTGCAGTTATATCAATCCCCAATCTACCGTCAATGTTATATCCTCTCGGGCTGTAAGTTGCGAGATCGCCGACTTTTTCATTCCAACCGTAGTTTACTGCATAAGCTCCGACAGAGATCATGCTGTCGGCTGTTGTTGGAAATGTTACAATAGTTTCATCGGAATAATTTGACATCCAGTGAGTATTAGGTGCCCATGACTGCCCGATATCCACTACAAAACCATCAATGACGATTGATTCCCTCGAACTAACCATTATGTTCCAGTCACCTTTTATTGAGCCCGAGTCGGATCTCGAAAAACCAAATTTCATCATGGCTGTTCCCTTCGGCGATATTTCTTTACTGTATGAAATATTATAACCTCCTGCTTTGATAAAATCATTTCCAGAATTTAGAACGCCTGTTGCATTTTTGTCAGGAGCTTTAATTTCAAAGGTCAGATCAGACACGGAATCCTTCCATAAAAAAGTCACGAAAGCCCCGGTGTTGTTTTTTCCTTCCGTAGTTTCAGGAGCAGTGACTGTATAAGTCTTTAAATCCCCAGGATTCAGAGTATCCTTCATGTGAAGCTTGCTGCCTCCTAAATTACCTGCGCCGCCTATGATAGTCATCCCGTCACGCGCATATTCATTTATCAACATCTCTTCCTCAGTCGTTCCGTCTAAAAACTCCCATGCGAATTCCCCGTCTTCTATTAAAAGTATTTCTGCTTTTTCATCCTTAATGAATTTCACAAGGTCCGGAAAGTTCTTTACAAATCGCGGTGTGAAATCATAATGAATGATTGCCATCACAATTTCAGCATCAGGAGCGATTCCACTGACTCTCTGAACTCCGAGCGTCCCGCCGAGCAAAGCTCCGGCAACTTGCGTACCATGTCCGAACAGCGAATCTCCTTCTTCATATTTTATCAAATCAATTCCTCTTCTTCTTATTGTCCCGTTTCCTTCGCGGAGAGCTCTTACTTTAGAAGTTTTTAGTGCAATTAATTTTTCTCCTTTATTTAGTTCATCATCTGTATTTTTGTCAACTGCTAAGAATATTTGTTCACCGTAGGTCGGATCGCTTTCTTTAAATCCTTCTTTAGTTCCGTAATCTCTTCTTCCGTTATTATTTTTATCTACATAAAGAAAATCCATATCAGGATTAAATTTATCCGGATTCAGATTTAGAAGTTTATAAGTCCCGTCTTTCATTTCAATGTATCTTAACACTTCTCCTTTGTCTTTTTTACCATTCCTGTTCAGATCAACAGCATCTTTTCCGGGAGTAAACTCGCCGTTCTTATCAGCATCAATGTACGTATATTCCCCTCCGTCAGCAAAGAAGAACATTGGATTAAAAATATCTATGCCCGAATCTATATCTCCGATCAATACACCTTTGCCGGTCAGCAGATTACCGTTCTTATCATAAAATTTTTCTTTCAGCTTTGTTGTGATCTCGATTTGATTAAATTGAGAGAATACTAAACAGGGCAAAGCTAAAATGAGAATTAAAATTATTTTTATTTTAATATTAAACATCTTTTTAGTAATTTTACAAAGCATTTAAATATACAATTCACCGGACAGGACAGTCACAGCATTCCCTGCAATTAAAACTCTGTCACCTTCCAGCGTAACCGTAAGACTGCCGCCTCTTTGCGAAGCCTGAAATGCTTTCATAGTTTTCTTACCCAGTTTTTTATTCCAGTAAGGAGTCAGTACACAATGCGCCGAACCTGTTACAGGATCTTCATTAATTCCTTTTGCCGGTGCAAAAAATCTCGATACAAAATCATATTCTTTATTATCTGACCTTGCTGTAATTATCGTTCCGAATTTTTCAAGTTTGCCGAGTAAATCAAAATCCGGTTTAACGTTTCTGACCTCATTTTCTGAATTCAATTCAACAATGAAATGAGCATTGGTTGTTTCAGAATTAGTAATCTTAATGCCAAGTGCCTTTTCAAGTTCTTTGTTTAATCCTGCCGATTCAGGAATATTAACAGGAAAGTCCAGCTCGATTTCATCACCGTCTTTTTTTGCAGTAAGAATGCCTTTATAGACAGTGTGAAAAACTGCTTCTTCGTCCGGCTTGAGAATTCCTTCCTGCCAGAGAATATGCGCACTGGCGAGTGTAGCATGTCCGCAAAGTTCAACTTCAGATACGGGAGTAAACCAGCGAAGGCTGAATCCGTTATCCATTTTTTTTACAAATGCAGTTTCCGATAAATTCATTTCAGCAGCTATGCTGTGGAGAATGGAATCATTTAATTCATTCTGAAGCAGGCATACAGCGGCCGGATTTCCGGAGAACATTTTATCAGTGAATGCATCTACCGTGAAAATTTTTTGCATATGGGTTGAGAAACTTAAATTTTTAATTGCAATTCGAAAAGATTTTTTTAAAGATAACTCGTTTAATACATATTACTAATTCGTAAAAATTTTTACAATTACAAATTTAATTTTTATCAAATAAATTTTTTTCTGCAGCAAAAATTTTTACTGTTAAAAAAAAATTATTGTCAATAGTGAAATTTTTTAAAAACGTTTGCATTTAAAAATCATTTCTTATAATTTTGTTTAAATAATTTTTTTCGCTTCTATTCTTCTCAAATAATTTTTATCAAAAAAATTGACAAAAAATTTTAATATCCTTTATCATTCTGTAATAAAATCATCACCCACTTTCCTTAGCAGCAGTTCACCTTTAAAATTAATTTGTATAAATAAAAATAGATGCCTTTTAAAAAATTTTTCCCCAATCAATTATAAATTTTTATGTAAATGAAGATTAACAGAGTCTTTGTAAACAAAGGCACCACTGCCTTTGACATGATAGAGTTCGACACACGTTCATCAGTAATAAGAAACCCTGATGGCTCGATTGTATTTGAAATGAATGACATAAAAGTACCTTCGCACTGGTCTCAGGTAGCTACGGATATAATTGCTCAGAAGTATTTCCGCAAAGCAGGTGTTCCGGTTTTTCTTAAAAAAACAGATGAAGAGGGAATTCCCGAATGGCTTCAGAGAAGCGAACCTGACAATGAACGTCTGAAAGATATTGTCGAAGAGGAAAGATATACTTCGGAGAAAGATTCGAGACAGGTCTTCACCCGGCTTGCGGGATGCTGGACTTACTGGGGGTGGAAACATAATTATTTTAATACTGAAGAAGATGCCAAGAATTTTTACGAAGAACTTTCTTACATGCTTGCGATGCAGTTTGCAGCTCCGAATTCCCCTCAATGGTTTAATACCGGGCTAAACTGGGCTTACGGAATTACGGGTCCTTCTCAGGGACATTTTTATGTTGACCCAAAAACCGAAAAGCTTGTTACTTCAAAAGATGCGTACACTCATCCTCAGCCTCATGCATGTGCCCGCAGTAATTCAAAAATTTTTACCGATAAAGGAATTTATACAATTGAAGAAATTGTAGAAAAAAATTTAACAAATCTCAGAGTGTTTGACGGTCGTGAATTTGTAAATCTGATTGCGGTAAAGAATAACGGAGTAAGGAGTATTTACCGTTGTAAGCTTAAAAACGGAAACTTCATTGAATTTACCGATGATCATTTAATTTATTCATCGGATAAAAGATTAAATGAAGGAGGAAATTATGAATGGAATGAACTAAAGACATTGCTGGGTAAGAAGGTTCAGCAATATTCATTAAAGCACAACTTAATTCAGGAAGAAATTCTTGAAGAAGCGTTTTCAGTGGTTAACAGTAAACAAAATTTCTTTCATCAGACACTTTCTGACCTGGGAATAGAAACAAAAAATGAATCAGACACAGACAATGAATTAAGATTAAGCAAAGCTGCGCTTGCTGGCTGGATACTTGGTGATGGTTATTACGGAAAATACAACCGTAATCTTAAAACAACATTGTTTGGTGCAATTACCATTAACGAAGATGAATATAATTATGTAACGGGTTTGTTTGAAGACATTTTCGGAACATATAAAACAGTTGTTAAAAAAAATATCAGCGATCTTTACAGAATAGTTAAGTATGATTCTAAAAATGCTGATGAGTTTGTGGATGAATATGAGCTTGACGTTAAATCCTTTACAGCTAAAGTTCCTGAAGTAATATTTAAATCAACAAAGATGGAAAAGATTTATTTCTTAAGGAGTTTGTTTCAGGCAGATGGCTGCGTCAGAATAAGAAATAAAGACGGAAGAAATTCCGGTGATATTGTATTAAGTACAGTCTCCGAAGAACTTGCACATGATGTTCAGATTCTATTGCTTAATCTTGGAATTTATTCTAATGTTTCTCTTTGTCACGATTCAAGAGAAAACAGGAAAATGCTTTATATGTTAAGCATTTCTTATTACTCGGAGAGAAAAAAATTTGAAGAGATGATCAGTTTTATTTCAAAAGATAAAATTGAAAAATTAAAATCTCTGAATGAAAACATTTCTGGAAAAAACAAAACAGAATTATCCGAAGAAACAGTAATATCAATTGATTACATAGGAGAGGAGACAGTTTACGACATACAGACGGCTTCCGGAAAATTTTTGGCAAACGGAGTAGTTGTCCATAATTGTTTTATTCAGTCATTATCAGATGATCTTGTAAACGAAGGCGGCATAATGGACCTATGGGTTCGTGAAGCCAGACTCTTTAAATACGGTTCGGGTACGGGTTCTAATTTTTCCAACGTACGCGGCACGAATGAACCATTGAGCGGAGGAGGAAAATCTTCGGGACTAATGTCCTTTCTGAAAATCGGTGACAGAAGTGCCGGTGCTATTAAATCAGGCGGGACAACACGGCGTGCGGCAAAGATGGTGACATTGGACATGGATCATCCCGACATCGAAGAATACATTAACTGGAAAGTTACTGAAGAACAGAAAGTTGCTGCACTCGTTGCAGGTTCAAAACTTCTGAATTATCATCTCAATAAAATAATCAAAGCATGTCATGAATCACATCCTGAAAACGACGGCTTTGACCGAAAGACAAACAAACAGCTTGCACAGGCGATTCATGAAGCAAGGAAAGTTCAGACTCCGGAAAACTATATCGAAAGAGTCATACAGCTTGCAAAGCTGGGCTTTAAGGAAATTGAATTTCCCGAATACGATACTGACTGGAATTCGGAAGCATACATTACTGTATCGGGACAAAACTCTAATAATAGTGTACGCGCTACTAACGAATTCATGGAGGCAGTACTTGATGACAAAGACTGGAATTTATACTGGAGAACGGAATTAAAAAAATCTGCAAAGGAAAACCTTCCTCCCAAGCCATGCAAGACTTTGAAAGCACGTGATCTATGGGAAGATATAGCTTATTCAGCCTGGTCTTCTGCCGATCCCGGAATTCAGTTTCATACTACTATTAATGAATGGCATACATGCCCTAACGGCGGGGAAATCAAAGCGTCAAATCCGTGCTCTGAATATATGTTTTTGGATGACACTGCATGCAACCTTGCTTCATTGAATCTTATGAAGTTCTATAATTATGAAAAGAATAAATTTGAAATAGAAAAATACAGGCACGCATCCCGACTTTGGACTATTGTTTTAGAGATAAGTGTTCTGATGGCGCAATTTCCAAGCAAGAATATTGCAAAGCTGTCTTATGAATACAGAACTCTCGGTCTGGGTTATGCAAACCTCGGCGCACTCCTGATGGTGCAGGGAATTCCTTATGATTCACCGGAAGCACTTTCCTTAACAGGAGCTTTGACTTCAATACTTCATATGACCTCCTATGCTACTTCGGCAGAGATGTCGAAAGAACTCGGATCTTTTCCAAAATACAAAGATAATGAAGATGAAATGCTCCGCGTTATAAGAAATCACAGACGCGCTGCATATGATCTGACAGCGAATGAATATGAAGGTTTGTCAATTACTCCTATGGGAATAAAGAAAAAATTCTGTCCCGATGATCTTCTCGAAGCCGCAAGAAAGGATTCTGATAAAGCCCTCGAGCTCGGAGAGAAATACGGATACAGAAATGCTCAGGTGACAGTCATTGCTCCGACAGGAACAATCGGACTTCTTATGGATTGTGACACGACCGGTGTCGAGCCGGATTTTGCTTTGGTTAAATTTAAAAAGCTTGCCGGCGGCGGTTACTTTAAAATTATAAATGAATCAGTTCCGCCTGCATTGAAAAATCTTGGTCATACAAAAACGGAAATTGATGAGATAATCAAATATACAAAAGGACACGGCTCACTTATCGGTTGTCCGCATATCAATGCACAAACATTGACCGATAAAGGTTTTACCAAAGATGTTTTATCCAAGATTGAAAAATCACTTCCGTCGGTATTCGATATTAATTTTGCATTCAACAAATGGACGCTCGGTGCAGGATTCTGTAAGAATGCACTGGGGTTTTCGGAAGAACAATTGGATGATCCGAATTTTAATGTCCTGAAAGAACTGGGCTTTACAAAAGAGCAGATCGATGAAGCGAATGATTATGTATGCGGAACAATGACGATAGAAGGAGCACCGTATCTTAAAGATAAGCATTATCCGATCTTTGACTGTGCTAATAAATGCGGTAAGAAAGGAACAAGATATATTCACGCAGACGCTCATATTAAGATAATGGCAGCGGCTCAACCTTTTATCTCCGGAGCAATTTCTAAAACTATCAATCTTCCGAATCATGCAACTATAGAAGACATGAAAAGTGCGTATATGATGTCATGGCGTTTAGGCGTAAAAGCAAATGCGCTTTACAGGGACGGCTCTAAATTATCACAACCGCTCAACAGTGTGACTGACGATGAGAATATTGATTATAGCAGTTCGGATGAAATAAATGCCGCAGCCGTAAAAACCAATGACATTGTGAAAGTTGCAGAGCGAATTATTCACAGATACATTGCAAAAAGAAGAAAGCTTCCTTTCCGGAGAAAAGGATATACACAAAAAGCAAAGATTGGAACGCACTCTGTTTACCTCCGTACCGGTGAGTACGAAAACGGACAGCTAGGAGAAATCTTCATTGACATGCACAGGGAAGGAGCTGCGTTCAGAAGTCTTATGAATTGTTTTGCGATTGCAATATCGCTGGGCTTGCAGCACGGTGTACCGCTTGAAGAGTTTGTTGACGCATTTGTTTATACACGATTCGAGCCGAACGGAATTGTCATCGGCAATCCGAACATTAAAATGAGCACTTCAATTATTGATTATATTTTCAGAGAGCTGGCAGTTACATATCTCGGTCGCAATGATTTATCGCACATTGAAAATCATTCGGAGCTGCAGCGCTCGCCTATAGATGCGATATCAAAACTCGAGAATGATGATGATTTTGACGGTGAGGAAATATATAGTGAGAGGATCATAGATGAAATTCCTTCTTCAAAAAATACACCTCCAGTTACTTCAAAAACAGTTACGGAAATTGAACCGGAATCAAAAATAAAATTGTCAGCAGCACACACCGCCGCAAATACAGCTACGATGGAAAAGATAAAAGAAGCAAAGCTGAAGGGTTACACAGGAGACATCTGCACCAACTGCGGCAGCACGACGATGGTTCGAAACGGAACGTGTCTTAAGTGTATAACGTGCGGTGATACGAGCGGGTGCAGTTAAAAGCAATTACAAATTACGAATTACAAATTACTAATTTTTAAAGCCGGTCATTGAAGAGTGACCGGCTTTTTTGATGCTTAATGCTTTTTAATGGTAACCAAAATAAAGTATTAATCAAAATAGAGCATCTAGCTTATAAATTTTTTAGTAACAAAAATCAATTAAATTTGATTTCAGAACATTTAAAAGAAGTAAAAAATGAAATTCTTAATACTCGAAGCATTATTATTAAGCAATTAGAAAAGGTTTTAGTCAGAAAGATGTTAGAGTAGCTTTTTTTGAAATTTGTTATGATACTTATAAAAATTTATATAGAGTATTATCATATTCAGAATCTGACCAGTTTAAAAAAGATTCTTATAATTTATATATTGGATCTCAAAGCGATGATGTTACCTTTGATTTATTTAACTGGAAATCCAATTTTCAATTTGGTTTTATTATCAAATGTTGGTCAAATTTTGAATACTGTGTTACACAAATTTGTAAAGAAAAAGAAATTGTCAGTACCGATAGTATTGAAAAACTAAAAAGGATAGAATACTCAAGGATCATTGAAGAATTAAAGAATTTTAATATAACCGAACAAACAAAGAACAATTTTTACCAAAAATTTTATAAAGAAAATCTTGAACATATTTCAATAAATTTGAAGACTGATCAGTTATTTAAAGTATTAAAAAATACAGACTTTGACTCTGAAAAAGTTAAACAGGATAAAGAATTTTTAAACTTTTTCGGAAAGTTGAGAAATTCTGTTCATTCAAATTATATATATTATGGAAAAGACTATGAATTTAATCATGTGGGTATGACATATAAATTTGAAAAGGGAAAGCCTATTAAACAAGATCCTCTAAGTGATTTATCATTTTTTAATTTGAGCATTGAGCTAAGAAATGTATATCAACGGTTAATTGAAAAAATAAAGTTTGTCAACTTAATTCCAGATAGAAATTATGTTGGATTTAGTTTGAGTTGTAGAAACAGGATCGTCTTTGCTGCAGGAGAAATTATCAAAACTAATAATAAAAGAAGAACTGTATTAAATGATTTCATATTGTTTGTTTTGTGCTTGTAGTAAACTTAATCATCTCTTTATGATCAATGACATCTAATGATTTTCGAACAGCAAAATAATTGCTCTCTAAATTTAAGCATAAAAAAAACCACACTGAATTATCATGTGGTTTTTAAAGTATTCTCAATTTAAAATTATTCACCAAGCTTTACCAGCGACCCGACCGGAAAGATATCATTCTTAGAAATGTTTCCGTCAAACCACTGGCATACTACATCACCTTCCTTATTCCCTCTTATTATTTTTAATGCTTCATCCTGAACTTTAGTTGAAACATCGTTTGCATCACCGACGAATCGTTGTATCGTCATCTTAGGTCCGCCTGATTTCAGCATTACCACATCGCCCGATTTTAAATCCATTTTGTTTTATAGTTAATTTTGTTAATTGATTGATTTGTTAACTGTGTTAATTACGTCAATAATAATAAAAATGTTAATCACTCAACCGAATCACTTATTAACATCCAACAATTAACTCTTAACTAATTTGTTCGCCGATCCATTTCCGTTCTTACTCATCTCAAACACCGGCAATGAAAGCTTAGGTCTGTTTTTAAAATCAGGAAGCTCAACAGGTTTCTTTTTAAGCTGATCAAGCGCTATCTCAATTGCTTTATCAAGCTGAGGATCCCTCCCCTTTGCATAATCTTCCGGAGTGACGTCAACTTCCACATCCGGATCAGTTCCATAATTTTCAACTTTCCAGCCCACATCTTTCATAAATGTGGCATACTCAGGTTGAGTGGTCATTGTGCCGTCAGCAAGCGCAAGACGAGGATTAATTCCAATCACACCGCCCCATGTCCTCTTACCTACAAGTTTGCCAAGCTTCATTTGTTTAAAGTGATGGCTGAATATATCACCGTCAGATCCCGCCCATTCATCTGTCACTGCTACCATAGGTCCGGCTACACTGTGACTCGGATAGGAATCAACGCTTCCGTATCTCGATACTCCGTATCCGTAAGGCTTCCTCGAAAGCTTTTCCAGCAATAGCTGTGAAACATGTCCACCTCTGTTATCTCTTAAATCAACTATCAATCCGTTCCTGGTAGCTTCATAAATGTAATATCTGTGAAACTCCGAAAAACCGTACGCTCCCATGTCAGGAATGTGAACATATCCGAGTTTCCCTTTTGATTTTCTGTGAACATATTCCTTCATATTTTCAACACGCTCCCTGTATCTTGCAGGAGTGTCTGAGGCAATAGTTCTTACTTCAAAAGTTTTCAGTTTTCCGGTAGACCGGGATTTAACTGTAATGCTGACAATATTCTTTACCTGATTAACGAGCAGTGAATTTGGAGTTATCTCCGCATTTAATGTTTCTCCGTTAATTGCAGTCAGGTAATCCCCTTCTCTTACATCCACACCGGGATTTCTCAGGGGTGAATCATCTTTCCATGAATCACCTTTAATTATATGCTTTATCCTGTACGCATTTTTCTCATTATCAAATTCATAATCAGCACCGAGTGAACCCAGCTTATAATCCGGAGCGGGTTTATAATCACCACCCATTTCATAAGCATGCGAAGTCCCAAGTTCACCCTGCATTTCCCATATCAAATCTGAAAACTCCGACCGGGTAGCAATCTTATCAAGCAACGGATAATATCTTTTGTAAACAGCATTCCAGTCAATGCCCGACATATCCTTTGTCCAGTAGTGCTCTTTCTGAAGTCTCCATGCCTCTGAATACATCTGTCTCCATTCACTCATTGGGTCCAGATTAACTTTCACTCTTGTCAAATCAAGCCAGTCGCTTTTGCTTCTCGAATGCATTCCGAATTCCTTCATCTCCTTGGGCATCGGGATTTCTTCGAAGAGATCTGATGCTAAGTATAATTTATTTTCAGTTCTGTAAACAAGAGTCCTGCCGTTCATTCCGACTTTAAAGCTGGATACTTTCTTAGAAATGATTTCGGATTTTTGAATATTAAAATCAAATCTCTCAAGTGATTCGTCATTCGAATTCTTGTCCCAGTATCTGTGAGTCAATGCTCCTTTATTTGGTTCCTTGCTGAACACCACTCCGTCTTTTACTGCAGCAAGCTGAACATAACTTTTTTCAGGCAGCGGAAATGAAATAATTCTTTCCTGTATGCCTTCCAGATCCACTTCAACTTTTACTTTTACTTTTTCTTCTTTATCCTCAGAGTTAACCTTTTTTACATCCTTATTTTTCCCCCCGAAAATTCTCATGTATTCAGGGGTAAACGGGGAATGCGTATCCTTTTTTAAAGTGATAAGGTAAGGTCTGACACCGAGAGGAAAACCGAGCTGAAAATAACTTGTGTCATATACCGGATTAAATTCACGTGCAGATAAAAAGTAAATGTATCTCCCCGCAGGATCAAACACAGGCTGATAATCCCTGAAACCTATAGGAGTTATCATGTGATTTTCTTTTGTTTCAAGATTATACAAATAAATTGATGCAAGATACTCGGCGTTCGACATACTATAAACAAGCCATTTGCCGTCAGGCGAGAAAGAGAAGTCATCTATACGTTCGTATTTACTGCAAGCTATCCTTACCGAACTGTCATCTTTCAGGTTTATCAGAAACAGTTCATATCTGTTATTTGAAACCGCTATCTTGTTTTCTGTGGGAGATGCTTTTATTCTTGCTACTATTCCCAGATCAAGCTTATTTAATCTTCGGACGTTTTTACTGATGTCCTTAAAATTATGAACTTCAACTGCTTCACTGCCGCTGTCATCGGAAACAGTAACTATAGTTTCTTTATCATAAAGCCACTGAGTTAGTCTGTATCGGACTCCGTGTGCTTTTCCGATCTGAGTAACGGGTCCTTCCCAGTTCGAAAATGAATATGACTTTCCGCGCGAAGTAATAATTACCGAGGTACCATCAGGATTGACATTATAATCTTCCAGATATTTTTCAGTATCAACAAATTTTCTCTGACGCTGAATTTGCGGACTATAGTATTTTATATCAATCTTTCTTTCATCGTTGGTAGCCGGGTCAAAAAGAAATATTTCTGCTCCCGCTTGATAAACAATTTTGTTTCCGTCTGTCGATGCATTTCTTACATAATATTCTTTATTATTTGAATGGCTTTTTATATTCTTTCCGTCAACTGTGCATGAATATAATTTCCCGATTCCCTGGTGATCCGAAATAAAATATATCTTATCACCGATCCACATCGGGCTGGCAAAGTTGCCGTTTACCTTTTCAAGGAACTTTTCAAACCTGCCGTTTGCTTTTCTTTTTATCCAAAACTTTCCGGCGGTTCCACCTTTATATCTCTTCCAGCGTGCCGGATCCAAAGTATTTCTGCCGAGAAGAATTCCGCCTTTGGGTCCGTATGAAATGTTGTTTGCAATTCCATACGGCATTTTCTCATGTAATCCTCCATTAACAGAAATTTTATACAGCTCCATCCTGCCTACAAACGGCTGGCTCGCATCAGATGAAAATATTACTTGCTGACTGTCCGGAGACCATCCTATAACTTTTGTATTTTTTCCAATATACGTCAGCCTCCTGTTAGCGCCGCCTTCTGACGGAATTATATATACATCCTTTTCACCCTCCTCTTTGCCGGAAAAAGCAATGTATTTTCCGTCAGGAGAAAAATAAGGAGAAGTGACTTCGCCTGAGTTTGAAGTCAGCCTCCTGGCTGTTCCGCCAGATGATGATACTTCCCAGATATCATCCTCACAAACGAAAGCAATTCTGTCATTGCAAATAGTGGGAAATCTTTTGTAACCGGTGTTACTCATTTTAAAATAAAGTTAAATTTTCGAAATCTTATTTAGAGGAACTACGCAAAGGTTGGGGTCTTAGTTTTTCTTAAAATTAACTGAAATAGAATTTATAATCCATATCCATTACGATGGCATCGATGCCATCGCTCCAAAACTCACCGGCTAAATAACTAATGCACAATTAATTTATTTTTACTATTTTTGAACCAGCTTATAAATCTTGAAAGACAAACCCAAAGAATATACACCCGGAACTTCACGTATCGAAGCATTCAGCGACGGAGTATTTGCCATTGTCGTAACTCTGCTGGTTTTGGAACTTCGTGTTCCGCATATTCCCGAAAACTTTACTTCAAAAGATGTGGTGACAGAGCTTTTACATTTAGGACCCAAGTTCATTAGCTTTGCACTTAGTTTTTTAGTGATTGCAATCTTCTGGGTGAATCATCATCAGATGTTTCACAGTATCGAAAAAACCGACAGGGCTTTTCTTTGGTATAACAATCTGCTGCTGTTTTGTCTTTCCTTCATTCCGTTTCCAACAGCTTTTCTCGGTGAATATCCTACCGAGATGGTTTCGGTTATGCTTTACGGATTTGCAATGTTTGCCGCAGCTGTTAGTTTTAATTTAATGCTTCGTCATGCCGTCAGCGCAGGATTGTTTTTTCCGGCTATCTCAAATGAAACTTTGAATCAAAGCATTAAAAGAGGCTTAATGGGACCTGTAATTTATTTTATTTCCATCGTTTCGGCTCTGATTTCCGTTTATATCTCTCTGGCAATTTTTATACTTGTCCCGGTCTTTTATTTCATCCCTCAAAAGATAGTCCGTTTAGATAATCAATAAAAAAGATTTATCTGATTTTTATTAAATACTCTTCATACTCACCGATTATTTCAAATCCGATTTTTGTGTAACAATTTATAGCTGAGTGATTGTCACAACTTACATTCAGTCCGATGTTATCAACTGTTTCCAGTAAGTCAATGCATAGTGCAGTTGTTAGTTTCTGACATATTGATCTTCCTCTGTACCCGGGGTGTACAGTAATGTTTCCCAGTGTTGCAACCCTGTATTCTTTTGAATAAACATGTATTCCGGAAATACCCGTCAGTTTATCTTCAGCAAAGTATCCGAAATACTTTTCTGTTTCCAGCATTCTTTCATCAAAAAAATTATCGGGATAGCTATCCGAATATAACTGATTAATAATTTCAATATCTTCATGATTAAGTCTGCGAACATTTTTATTAAATTCCTTTATAAGCATACCAGGATTTTTTAATGACATTTTAAAATGACTGCCGTTGTCTTTCAAAATACTTTCATGCCCAAAAGCTTTAATCAGACCTTTGCTCAAATGACAATAAATCTTTTCAGGCAGCTGATCTTTTATTTTTTCAATCAGATAAATCATACTATCATAATTACGATCAGTGATTGCCAGCAAAGTAGAAAGACCCGGAAATTCATATAGCAAAACAATCTGCAGGATCTCATCTCCGTCCGTCAAGGCATACCATTTTGTATAATCACTAAAAAAATCATCAAGGTCTCCTATTGAATAAATATTCAAATCGGTATTCTTACTGAAATGTTTTTCTATAATTGTTTTATCGTTAAGGGTTTTAATTGTCATAAGGATTCGTAAGATTCATAAAATTCATAAGATTTGTAAGATTCATGAGATTCATGAGATTTTTATGATTATAAATTTTTTAAAATGGGTACGTCTCGCGTCTCCGTTTTACGTGCTAACTTTTCTGAATAAAATTAACTAACTTAGAAACCAATAAAAATTAAAATTCAATTTTCATTATGACAAATCCGTATCTTCAAAAATATTGTGAACTGATCATTAAGGTAGGTATTAATTTATACAAAGGTCAGTGTGTTGGCATTGGGTTTAATCTCACCAACACAGATTTTGCAGTTAAGCTCGCAGAAACTGCGTACAAACTCGGTGCAAAGTATGTTGAGCTCATCCCTGTAAGTAATATTCTGAAGAGAGTAAGACTGGCTAACACAAAGGATGTGAATAGTCTGGATTTTCTTCCCGTTTATTTTACAAACCGTATGTATGAAATGATTGCAAATGACTGGGCTTTCATTCGGATTGACAATCTTGAGGAAATTGACGAATTGAAAGATGCAGATCCGGAAAAGCTCGGCATACTTTTAAAAACTGAGCAAATCACAAACTCAGCACTCTCCCAGGCAATCTCTAAAGGGAAAATTACATGGTGCATAGTTGCAGCTCCCGGTCCAAAATGGGCAGCAAAAGTTTTTAATTCGGAAAATTCGGATGAACTTACCGACAGGCTTTCTGAAAAGCTGATTAAAATTTTACGACTGGATAAGGATGATTCCGTTGCAGAATGGAAATCATTAGGTGAAAAATTAATTCAGAGGAGTAATCTTCTTTCGGAAATGAAACTCGATAAATTGATTTTCACCGGTCCGGGAACTGATCTTGAAATAGGACTTAATATACAATCCATATGGAAAGCCGGCTTATCAAAAGCGCAGAATGGAAGATATTTCCTTGCTAATATTCCGACTGAAGAAGTCTTTACTACTCCCGATTTCAGGCGAACTAACGGTAAAGTCAGAGTTACCAAGCCTGTTAAAGTTCTGGAAAATCTTCTTACCGGAATCTGGATTGAGTTTAAAGACGGAAAAGTAATTAACTGCGGTGCAGATTCAAACACGGATATTCTTGAAAAGTATTTTAACACCGATGAAGGCGCACGGTATCTCGGTGAAGTTGCTTTAGTTGATAAAAATTCGGAGGTTCATAAAAGCGGACTTATTTTCAACAGTATCCTGTATGATGAAAACGCTGCCTGCCATATTGCATTGGGAAGGGGTATTCCGTTGTGTTTCTCCAATTCGGATGAACTCAATACACCGGAAGAAATGAAAATAAACGGCTGTAATTATTCTTTAGTTCATACTGACTTTATGATTGGCTCTGATGAAATAAATGTAACGGGAGCCAAACCGGACGGAAATAAAGTTCAAATAATAAAAAACGGAGAGTTCGTGATTTAATAACTCATACATCAACCCCTAATTCATTTGCTTTTCTCCTCAGCCAGGGAGCTGAACCTATTCCTTCTGTCTCACTAAGAAATATTTTTAACTTCAGCTTTGCATTCTCATCTTTTTTATAAATTATGTCAATGAGCAAGGAATATCCTTTTATGAATTTTCTGTGTTTTTCTTTAATCACTTCCTGAATGTTTTTTTCATTGGCAAGTAAATGTTTGAAAGAGTCCATAACACTTATGGAAGATTCAAACCATCCGAGTTCATAATATACAATCAGCACAGCCAGCTTAAGCCCCGATTTCATATGCGGTTCATGAAGCCTGGTTACTTTACTAAGATGTTCGTTTGCCCCGAGATAATCTTTTTTCCTTATGCATATACTTGCATAACAGTAATTCTTCATGTCTTCTCTCACATTCTCATCAAGTCTTTCTAAATATTGATTTATAAACTCTTCTGCCCATACGAATTCATTTACCGCCAAAGCCACATTAAAGAAGGTCGTAAAATTATTTATAAAAAAATTCACTTCATCTTCGTTATAATATATTTTTTTATCCAGAGACAGTCTGTTCAGCTCAAATTGTTCGCGCATCATTCCGGTTTCTCCGGAGTGAAAGCGGAATGTAATGTAGTTGCTGATGTTTTCCCATAAAAAATATTTAAATCTGAAAGGTGTATTGGCTTTTATCTCCGTTAGTATATTTTTCAAAATGTAATAATATTTTTCATCCTGCTCCCGATCAAGCAGTAACAAGTAATAATATGTTTTTATGTAAAGGTTTTCGAGATAGCTGTCATTATTTTTTATAAATGTTAAAACTTCTTCTATCAGAGGCATTTTGAATCCGGAGTTGTGAATTTTATTCATGTTGCTTATTAAAACATAGTTTTCAAGAATTGAAATCAGAAAGCTCTCAATAAGGAATCTGCTGCTTTGCTCAAATTCATCCCCTGGCTTGATTTTATGCGTATCCGAAATTTTTGAAAAAAGAATCGAAAGCCTTACTTTTTCAATGTTAAATAAGTTCATGTAATACTCTGCATCCTCAATCCGGGTATCTTTAAATCTTGAAATTGTCTTGTCAAGATATTTACCGGCGAGCTTGTACTTTTTTCTGTCATTTAAAAATTTTATGATATTATATTCTTTTCTGAGTAAATCCTTTTTCTCCATTGAAATGGAAATGAAATCTTCCGAAAGCTTTGTCAGGTCATGAATGAGATTTTTCATAACCCCGTAGTTGTATTCCTTATCCGGGAACAGTGATTTCCATACCTCTTCCCGTTCGAGTTTCAGACTTTTAAAATCCGGAAAATATTTTTTTAAGTATCTGAAAAGTTTTACAGCCGGTGATTTTTTATTATGAAAAGGCGACTCGACAAATTCTTCAAAACTCTTAAATTCCTCTTTACTGAATGCTTTAAGGATTTCGATAAGAGCTGAGTTTAACATTACTTTATTTCAAATATTCTGTTGTCTTAAATCGTGATTATGTAAAAATTTATTCATTCTGATTTAATCGGTGTCACCCTGCTGCCTGTCTGAATTCCGGAGCCATCATCTTTTAATGTAATGATGCCCTGATCTCCCGGTTCTCTCATATATGACAAATACTCTTTGTTTACAAGACTGTCATCGGAGAAAACAAAATCATTAATATAAGTCATTCTGCCCGAAGGTTCTTTAACTGCACAGTGTATGTGCGCTGGAGCATTGTTGCTGGGATACCTTACGGGCTTGACGGTATGGATTTCATATTTTCCCTCGGAGTCTGTCACGCACCATCCGTGCAGATAGCCGTGATATTTTTGAAAACCTGTCTCGTTTCCTTTTTTTGAGTAATATCCTTTGTTGTCGGTGTGATATGCATAAATAATCACTCCTGAATAGGGTGTGTTGTCTTCTGCTTTCAATATCTGCCCAATGATTTTAATTCTTTGACCGGGTTCAGATTCACCTGCAATGTTCATTACAGTTCCTATACCGGAAGGCATGTTTAAAAAGCAACATCCTATGTCCGCATCAGGACTTTCGCATGTGTCAGTTTTTCGTGATGCAGTTTCGCCTGAAGTTTTGTTAGTGGTACCGGTATTTCCGCATGAGAAAAAATAAAATAATATTGTAAATAGAATAAATGTGTTTTTCATTGCCGTTAAATTTTTTACTAAAATTAAACGAACAGTTTTGCTTTTAAGTTATCCTTTCCCTTTTATTCCGCAGCCTTTAAATTTTCTTTTATCGGATAATTCCACTTCAACCGAGTATTCATATACTTTATCCGAAATAATATCCCGGCATGGCTCGTTTTTGATTTTTATCTCAATTAAGTATCTCTGAATCTGATTGTGGCTCCTGTAAACTAAATATCCGTTTTCATTTACAGGTTCATTGTAAAAAAAATAAAACGATTGACTATCACCGGGCAGAGTAAATTCGATAAGGTTTTCATTTTTGGAAATTTGAAGCGACCAGTTCGGTTCGTTTCCCAAACCCCAGAAATCATAGGAAACACAAGTATTCATGTAATTTTTCTTCTCTACTGAAATGACTTCTTTAATTATTAGTGTTTTCGTAAACTTCTCCGCTTTAGTCGCATTCTCAGTCATTTTAACTTCACCTTTGACTTTTACAACCATTGAATTGTAAACACTTGGGATCTCAAACATTTTGGCATATTGTTCACTCAGACTATTTGATTCATCAATCACCCAGTACTTCGCATTAGAGTTAGAGCAGTCCTGGAATATGCTTTCATGCTTGTTTGTTGCGTAAATGCCTTCATAAACATCAGATAAACTATCAGCTTTGACGGAATCAGTCTTTTCTGAAAAAGTCACATCCGGTTTAATTTCATTTGCATTTTTGCAGCTGAATGCGGTTAGTAAAATTAATATTGCAAAGAGGTATTTTGACATAAAATATTTGATGTTTCTTAAAATTAATTTTAATAAAAACAAAAAGCGAATCATATTTATATATTTATGAAATTTTGAAGTGAGGCTTCCAAAATATGGGCGTAAATAAGGAAACTCTAAGGAGAAGGGACAGATCCGGTAAATTTAAAAGTCCAAGAAATCCGGTTAGTAAATATAGGATGTTTGAAGAGAACGCCGATTAACATTCGTAAGTAATTATCAGTTTTAGAACAATTACAATTCCTATCCTGAAAGTAAAAAAATTACATAAGTAAGCCAATAAACTTTATTCATTTATAATTTTTAAAAATTAAATTGAAAAACTATTACCTTTCAGCCAGGCGGGTCTTGCTTTCAAAACTCTTTTATAAAACTTACAGCTTTTTGAATGAGCTCCGGGCAAATATCCTGTGCTCATTAAAAATTCGTTTACTATTTCTCCCCCAGTGAATTTAAAGGTCTTTTTAAAAAGTTTTGTCCAGTCTTCTTTTGAAAGTGGATGATGATGATCCAGCCATTGTTTGAATGAACCGAATTCTTTCTGCAGTTTCAATATTATGTTTGCATTTTCAATCGCTGCGTTGATCTTAAGCCGGTTGCGGATAATCCCGTCATCGTTTAAAAGTCTGTTTCTTTCAATCTCGTTATAAGATGCTACTTTCTTTATGGTAAATTTATGATAAGCTTTCTTAAAATTAACCTGCTTGTTTAAGATAGTAGTCCAGCTTAAACCTGCCTGATTGATCTCAAGTATCAGTCTTTCGAATAATTCGTTATCATCATAAATTGGAAATCCATAAGCCGTGTCGTGGTAAATCCGGTGAACATTGTTCTTCTCCATCGTTTCAACAGCTTCACAGTATGTTTTTGGTTTTGGTTTGTCCATTATGAATAATTTACCAGTTTCCTGCATAGCCAAGATCAACACCGGCAGTATACAATAAATATTTGTATTTAACATTTAAAATTTGTCTGAAATGCAGATAATCATGAGCAAGCCAGTTAGCAAGAAAAAACTCCGCTGACATCGCACCGAAATTCGGATGAATGTATTCATGCTTCCAGTCCGGATCTTTCAGCGTTTTAAGCCACTCAACGGATTTTTTTCTTTCATTCAAAAATTTTTCCAGCACTTCACCATAATTCTGCCCAATATAATTTTTGCTCTTCACCCATCCGACAGGATCAATTCCCGGCGCATCACCGGGTGTTTTTTCCAGAACATGTTTGACCCTGGCTTTGAAATCATATTGCTCCTCATCATACAAATGACATACTATTTCCAGCAGGCACCATTTATCATCTGAAGGTTTCCAGAGATGCTCATCACGGGAAATATCCTTCAGCATCTCTCTGAAAACACCGGTGTTTTTTGAAAGAGAATTAATAATATTTGCGTGATTCATTTTATTTGAAGATTGGTTTTAGAGTGAAAGCAATTTAAAAAATATTATGTGAGATTACAAGAAATGAATTTTTAACTTCAACACTGACAAACACTGACTAATACACGTGATTAAATTTTATAACTCCATAACCGGATTAAGAAAACACTGAACACTTAATCACATAGCATCCATTTTTAAGATACCTCTATAAATCAACCGATGCTCTTTAAAATTGTAATTGATGAAGTAATTATTATTACCATTCCCACAAGAAACATGAGAACTCGAGGTCTAATTTTGTTTGCCATTAAAGCTCCGATGGGGGCTGCAATTACACCGCCAATTATCAGTCCGAGAATAATTTTCCAGCTGGCAATACCTACAAAGAACAGAAATACTCCGGTACTGAAGAAGGTCACAAAAAATTCCGCCGTATTAACAGTACCTATGGTCTCCTTTGGTGTCTTCCCCTGAAAAATCAGATTTGAAGTAACAATCGGTCCCCAGCCGCCTCCGCCTATTGCATCAAAAAATCCGCCAGCAAGTCCGAGCAGTGAAACTTTCTTTACTTCATCCTTAGGTTTGAAAACTTTAAAACTCTTTATCAAAATGAATATTCCGATGATAAGTAAATATCCGGCAACATACGGTTTTACAACACCACCGTCCAGTACCGCCGATAATAAATATGCTCCGGCGACAGCTCCAAGTACTCCGGGTATAACCAACTTGAAGAACAATTTAGTATTAACATTTTTTAAAAACAGATGCGATAGACCGGATACTCCCGTAGTAAATACTTCAGCAGTATGAACGCTTGCCGAAGCAAGCGCAGGAGGTATTCCGAAATTCAGTAAAAAGGATGTACAGCTCACGCCATAAGCCATCCCGAGTGCGCCATCAATCAGCTGTGCTATGAATCCTGCAACTACAAAAAACAGAAACAGATTGTCGAAGGAAATATCAAATCCCGTATTGGAAAAAACTGTGAGCTGAAGAATTATAAAAATTATTAGAGATGTCTTTAATGTTACTATTAACATCCCGATATGCTTTGGAGAAAATAAAATTGTCATCTTCGTTTTTTCTTTAAAATACAAATAATATTCTTCATATTCTATCAAATTAGTAGAGTTTAATGGAATATTAAGATTATTCCTGTTCACGAATTGATTCGTCAGGTTTATCTGTACCTTGACAATTTATAGATCGAAAGATCTTTAAGAGCCCTGTAAGTTTTTTCCCTTACTTTCAATAACCCCCATTTTAACGAACAGCTCTCTTCGTCGGGACAGTCTTTGCACTGTTCGTAAAATTTTTCCGATGCGCAGGGCAGCAGTGCAACAGCGCCGTCAAACAAACGGTATATTTCAGCGAGATTAATTTTTTTCGGATCTTTACTGAGATAGTAACCGCCTTTTGCTCCCTGTACACTCGATACAATTGACGCTCTTTTCAGATCCAGAAGAATTTGCTCAAGAAACTTTTTTGGAATGTTTGCCTGATGTGATATTGAAGAAGTCCTGCTTAAAATTCCTTTTTCCTGTTTGGAAAGAAAAATCAACGCCTTAATAGCATATTTGGTTCTCTGAGAAATCAATCCGTATTATTTAATTTAATTGAATAGCATTTGCCGTTAAGCTGAACCGGCGGACAATTCATTGAACCATAACTGCAAAATACACAACAATCACCCGGTTTTGGCTTAAGTATAGTTTTACAGTTTTTGCATTCATAAAACCACCGGCAGGAATTCTGAGACATTTCCTCTTCAAAAGAAAATTTACATTCCGGACAGGTTATCGTTGAATATAATATAATTTTCAAATGTTGACAGAATTAAATAGTATCTGAAATTAAATATTCATTTTTTAATCATCAATCTATCAATTTTAACTTTAATAAAACCTAATAAAACCTTTAAAATAAAAGACCACTTAGGTATTGAACCCAGGTAGTCTGTAAGCTTAGTGATAAATGTAAATCCGATCTGCCAAACAACCGGTTACTTGATTCCATTCACAGTTATGCTGATTATCCTGTTTCCCTTATTTTTATATTCCTCAAGTTCATCTTCCGAAATAAATTTCAGCATAGACTCATCTGAAATTTCAATTGTTTTTTCCTTGAGAATTTTTACTTCTTTGAATCCTGTAGATTTTATTGTGTTTAAATAATCATTTTTTTCCAAAGCACCTGCAACACAACCGGCATACATCTCAGCGGCTTTCTTTATCTTGTCCGGAAGTTCGCTCGAAAGGACTATATCCGAAATTGTAAAATGTCCGTTTTTTTTCAGCACTCTGTGGATTTCGCTGAATGCTTTTGATTTGTCCGGGACAAGATTCAGAACACAGTTGCTTAATACAACGTCAATGCTGTCATTTTCAACAGGCATGTCTTCAATCTCGCCGAACCTGAATTCAACATTAGTAAAACCAAGCTTTCTCTTATTCTCATTAGCTTTTTCTATCATTGCTTTCGTCATATCGAGCCCGATTACCTTTCCTTGTTCACCAACTGTTTTACTTGCAATAAAAACGTCATTACCTGCTCCCGAACCAAGATCTAAAACTGTATCACCTTCCTTTATATTTGCAAACTCAGTCGGAATTCCGCAGCCGAGTCCGTAATCTGCCTCTGCTACATAACCTTTCAGTTTGGAATAATCATCAGCCATGTTATCTCCCGAGCTGCAGCAGTCAGTTCCGCAGCAACCGGAATTTCTTTCTGTTAAAACTTTTGTGTAAGCTTTCTTTACTGTTTCTTTAATTTCTGTGGTTTCCATTTTTTTATTTGTTTAAGTTTTAAATTTCACAAATAAGACGGAGTGATTTGAAAAAGACGCAGACTTAGTTGAGTAGTTGAGTGGGTGAGTGGTTGAGTAGTTGAGTGGGTTGAGTGAGTTGAGTGGTTGAGTGGTTGAGTGGGTGAGTGGTTGAGTGGTTGAGTGGTTGAGTGGTTGAGTGGTTGAGTGGGTGAGTGGTTAGTGGTTGAGTGGGTAAGTCGGTGAGTAATATTGTACTATTAATAGATTAACTCACCTCTCTCAACTTATGCAACTTACACAACTACACAACTACACAACTACTCAACTACTCAACTACTCAACTACTCAACCCACTCAACCACTCAACTACTCAACCCACTCAACCACTCAACCACTCAACCACTCAACTCAACCACTCAACCACTCAACCACTCAACTACTCAACTACTTAACTACTCAACTAACACGATTTCTTACAATGCTTAGACTTGTAATCCATAATATTCCCGTACTTATCATACGAAATATTACAGCATTCCTCGAAAATTTCTTTCAGTTTTATTTTCGCCCTCTGCACGCGGGACTTTGCGCCGGAATATGATATGCCAAGATGTTTGGCAAGCTCAAGCTGTGAATAATTTTTAAATTCTGTAAGGGTGAGAGCTTCTTTGTAAATATCGGGAAGTTTATTTATGAAAGGTATTATACATTCCGCTAATTCGGATGTTCTGTCATTATTGTCACCTTTATCCTGCTCTTTGATATTTTCATAATTTTCATTTACTTCACTGCGATCATATCTCAATTGACGGAAATAATCCATAATCGAATTGAAGGTAATTCTGTAAATCCAAAACTTCAGACTTTTTTCATCCTTCAACGATGCTATATTCTTTTGAATCTTTAAAAAAGTGTCCTGTAAAATATCCTTTGCGGCGTCAGAGTCTTTTACACGGCTCAGGATGAACCTGTATAAGTCCTTGCTGAAAGTATTCCAAATGACGGATAGGTCTTTTCCCAAAGTTGACTATTTTTAATTTAAGCAAAGACGCAACATCATGTATAAAGACTCAAAAAAAATGAAAGGTTTGAAAGTCAGATACTTTCAATCATTCTTCTTTTCTTCCGGTGGTACATATTCATCCGGCAGTTTTATACCGCCTCCAAAAAAAAACTCTCTCATGTGATCTTCAAACACTTTGTCCGTAGCCGGTGAAGTGAGATCCAGCCGGTATTCATTCACGATCATTTTAAAGTGATCAAGAAACATTTTGAATGCCTGCTGTGAAATATTGTCATAGATCTTCTGTCCGAGTTCTCCTGAAATCGGCGGCTTGTCCAATCCAGGTAAATCCTGCTCCAGCTTCAAACAATGAACTATCCTCTTTTCTGCCATTATGATAATCTCTTATGTTTAATTTTTAATTTCCTGTTTTGAAATATCTTCCAGCCGGATTTCAAGTATCGAATTAATTTCTTTTTGATTTTCCACTGCTTCTATAAGAAGATCCCTGTCTATAATGTTTGAATCCTTAAAGTTTATTTCCTCACCAAACTCTCCGAAGTATTTCCTGATTTGAGCACCGACATAATTATTTGTCGATACTGTATATGATCTGTTCTCATCCAGATCTTCACCGTTGACTTTAAAACTCAGAATAAAATCATCATCACCGCTTAAAACTTTCTTCGAATCATAGACAACATTCAGACCTGACACAATAATCATATCACTCGAACCCAGCTCGTTTATCTCATTAACTCTGTTCTTCAGATTGTTCTTCATCATTCTTTTCAGAACACTTCCGCTAACCACAAAAGTAATTATTGTATTTCCGAAAGGATTTATTTCCCATATGTCGCCAACAGTTATATCACCTTTAGGCAAATCTTTTCTGATCCCGCCTGAATTCAATAATGCAATGTCAGTTCCAAGTTTAACTTTAATTGCATCAGCTTCCCATTGTCCTAGATTGCTTTCTTCAGAAAAACCTCTCTTCCAGTCAGTGTTTAGCTTGCCTATCACTTTCATTAAATCACCCTGTATAGAGGCAACCATATTCTCAACTTTAAGCTGCGCGGATTTATCATAAATGGATGAATCCATAACAGTCTCAATCAGTTTAGATTTGTAATCGAGCAGCGTGTCCTTTTTCACATTAACTTTCAAATCCAGCTTCCCCAGCCATCTTGAATATGATCCTGCCTGTGCAATCACAACTCCGTCCTGTATTACAGGTTTGTATAATGGTGTATGTGAGTGGCCTCCTATGATTATATCAATATCTTTTGAAAATTTTGCTGCAATCTTTTTATCATTTTCCAGACCTATGTGAGTAAGTAAAATTATTATATCGCATTTTTTTTTCTTAAGATATTTTATGCCGGCTGCGATCACTGAATCTGTATTCAGCATTTGAATGTCAGAAACATTCTTCGGGATTGTCAATGTCATAAGGTCGAGAGCAGTCAGTCCTATTATTCCGCATTTTACACCGTCAATTTTTTTAATGACATATGGCTTTCCGTAAATTTTGTTTTCGGACTTCACTAAAGCATTAGCAGCTAAATAGTCAAAATTGGCAATCATCAGAGCTGAGTCGAGCGCGCTTTTCCCGTAATCAAATTCGTGATTGCCGATCACCATTGCGTCAAGATCATAAAGATTTAATAATTCGATCTGGGACTTGCCTCTTGTAATTGATGAGATTGGTGTTCCCTGAAAATCATCACCTGCGTTCAACAAAAGTGTATACTTATCACGATACTTATTTATGTAGCCAAGCATGTTGGAAGTGCCGCCTATGTAATATGAAGTACTTTCACCTGTAACAGAATCTTTTTTAGAAATTCTGTAAGGAAGATTTCTCGCATGAAAATCATTCCAGTGAAGTATCGTAATTTCTTTTATGTTTTTAGAATTTGAGGGTTGCTGGGAATAAAGACAACTGATAAAAATAAATAAAAATATAACTATGAAATTGTTTTTCAATTCGTAATTTGTAATTCGTAATTTGTAATTGATTTGTCGGGATGACTGGATTCGAACCAGCGGCCTCTTCGTCCCGAACGAAGCGCGCTACCAAGCTGCGCCACATCCCGTTTTTGCAGTTAACAGTTAACAGTTAGCAGTTAACAGTTAACAGTTAACAGTTAACAGTTAGCTGTTTTCTAATTAACTTTTAACTTTTTAAATATAATTATTATAAATAATGATTGAAATGAGAAACTAAGTAATAAAGTTTACACAAGTTTACACTTTTTGTAGGAGTTTTTTATTCTATAAAAAGAAATTTGTAATAAGTAAATTTAACGGCTGAAAAATTATGAATTATCAGTGCAATGATTAAAGTCCGGCATTTGATTTACTTTACAAACTTTACAAACTTTACAAACTTTACGAACTTTACGAACTTTACAAACTTTACAAACTTTACAA
>CAYNTN010000020.1:0-45527 GCA_964399995.1 uncultured Ignavibacteriaceae bacterium | reverse complement strand
GTTTTTTGATGTAAAGCCCCAGTTAACAGAGTCAAATGAAATTCTGAATCCCGCAACTAACCCGTCAGGATCATCACCCCACCAGTTGATAGTTTTTAAAGTTGAACCGGGCGCAATGATACTGTCAGGAAATATTGAAAGGTAACTTTCCGGCGGCTGATTCTCTACAGGGGCATTTATCGGATCTTTGCACGAAAATGTAAATGCAACTAAACCTGCAAAAATAAAAAATAATAAAGTTTTTAACATTAATATATTTTAATAGCACCGGAAAATTTCACCGGCTGCATTGAATAAATTTCTTAGCTTATTTGTTTTAACACTCCATACACTCAACACACTCCACACACTCCACACACTCCACACACTCAACACACTCCACACACTCAACACACTCTAATTTTATATATGTTTTTCATTTATAAAAATCTATTTTTATAAAGACTGAAAAAAGGAAAAGACAATGACATCCGATGATCCCAAAAGATTTGAGCCGATATATTCAATTCTGTGAAGCAGTAAAATTTAAAATATTTAATTCCAATTATGGCTGAGGAAACCAAAATTATAGAGCAGAATAATTTTTTCTTTGATGAACTCATTGCATTAATTAAAGGAAATACCGTTATTCCCGTCATAGGTTATGAATTACTTAATTCCTCTGCAAAGGGCAATGTTTCTGAAAATTCCGTTCTTGATATAGGTTTAGCTGAAGATCCCCGTAAAGATCTGTTAACAAAGCTTCTCGAAACTTATGACAAAGTGCTTTGCGAAAATGTAGCTGTGAAAAGGAAAGCAGATGGGATTTTAATTACCAACGGTTATGATTTACTGAATTCTGTTTATCACGAATTAGACAGACAAAAGAGAAAAACTTTTCTTGTTAAGCTTCATGATAAAATTGACAACATACGGACTCACATTGAACCGATACCTTCTCCATTCGAGTTGTTAGCAAAAATCAAACACTTTAAATTTTACATTAATGCAACGATTTTCAATAATATGGAATTCGCTGTTAATGTTTACAAAGCTCCTAAAATCGTGAAGGACATTCCGGATGTGAATGCCGGATCGGAATCATCTTATGATATTGTAAACTGCAGAATAAACAGTCTTGAGGAGATGAAAATTGAAAGTTATGATAAGGACAGCCATCTAGCAAGTCCAACAAAATTTTCCACTGCTTTTTTCAAGAAACCTTGCATTCTTAATTTATTCGGTACACACAGCATTTCAAGCAGGGATTACATAATTCTTGATACCGATATGATTGAACTTATAACCGGATTATTTGAATCAAAGCAAAAATACGGTGATCTGAAATTTATTTTAAAAGACGCTGATCTTTTATTTATTGGCTGTGATTTTCCCGATTGGTTTCTAAGGTTTTTTATAAGATTCTGTGTCGGAGGAAGATTAGATAAAGAAAGACTGAGCAGCAGTTACATTTTCGAGAAGCTTAATGAAAATCAGGAATACAGCAGGACATTCTTTATATCAAGCTACGGGATGCATTTTATCAATATGAATCCATCGGAGTTTGTTACAGAGTTATACAAAAGACTATATGAAAGCAGCAGGGATGAGAGCATTGAAAAGGACTTTTACAATAATTCTGTTTTTATTAGCTACAATCATGACGATAAACCTGTTGCGGATAAGATAGTAGAGCAGCTGAAAACGAAATTCGTAGATGTTTGGTATGATAGAGACGGAGGTTTAAGACAGGGTGACGTACTTGACCCAAAAATAAAAAGCGCGATTGATAATTCCTGCGCTTTCATTCCGATAATCAGCAACAAAGTTAATGATAATATTGACAAGCCAAAGTATTATAAAAAGGAATGGAACTATGCAGTGCAAAATAAAAAACCCGCTGAGATTTTTCCGGTCCGAACTGCGGATTTTGTAAACCACACCTTAATTACTCCGGGGGCATTCAGTCAGGAAACGATAACTCTCCTTTTAATGAATTCAGGATTTTTGTTTGAGCTCGTAGATCCTAACGATGTAAAGCTCAGAGAAAAGGAATTTCTGAATGTGATAAAAGAACTGCAGCTGAAAAGCAGATCAAAATCTTATAAAGATTAGCATGCCTGAAAAAACAGAGACATTTAATACTAACTCATCTGATGCTTTTCTGAATCCTTTTAAAGGAGCAGATTCATATGCAGAAACTGATACATTAAATTTTTACGGAAGAGATGGAGAGAGAAGTGATTTAATTAATTTAGTAGAACAGAATACACTAACGTTATTATATTCAAGATCAGGAATTGGAAAATCCTCGCTGATAAATGCCGGGTTAATTCCTGTTTTAAAGAAATCAATATTTTACTTTCCTGTATACATCCGTTTGTCAGATGAAATGATAAGCACTGAAGTTAAGACTTTTTCCGAAGCTGTAGTAAAAATCATAAAGGAAGAGGCAGAAAAAAGAAAGGTAACAATTGGTGTTAAGGAAGAATCTAATGTATTTATCCGCAATAACCCCAGCATCACTGAATTTTTATATTTTTCAGAATTCATTTCGAATGTAAATGAGAAGGTAATTCCTGTAATTATTTTTGACCAGTTCGAGGAAATATTTTCAAGACAATTTCATAAAGCGAGCATTATAGATTTAATAGATGACTTAAGCTACGCCATAGAAAGTAAAATGCCTGATGACTTATCATGGGGAATTAATAAACTTGATAAGGATAAAGATTTAAAATCCACCGGCTTAATTTTCGGTGCAGATATTTTCAAGAACTGCAATGCAGTGCAGGCTGAAGAAGAATTAAATAATCTAAGGAATAATCTTCAGCAGAATCTTAAAGATTACAGATTCTTATTTTCTTTCAGGGATGAATATCTGCCGCGTTTCGAATCGCTGATAAATAAGCTCCCGTCAATTTTTAAGATGAGCGGAAGGTTAAACCTTCAGACATTTTCAGTCTCGCTTGCATCAAATGTAATAAACAGAATTTCAAAGGCAAGTCTTGAAATAAATAAAACACTTTGTGATCATTTGGCAGGATTAATCAGCAACTCTGATAAAAAATTCGAATCCAGTTATTTTGGAGTAAAAGACGAAGTACAACCCTTCTTATTAAGCTTAGTTTGCAAGAAACTTTATCCCGAAATTGTAGGCAGCAATGCAAACAGAAATACGATCGAGCGAATTGAAAAAGAAGATTACCAGATCGTTGATAATATAGTATCCGAATATACAAAAGAAATATTTTCTAAAGTCAGCAGGAAGACAAGAAAATTTGTTGAGGAAGAGCTGATTACTGAAAATGAAAAAAGAAAACTGTTCCCCTTAAGTGAAGTTGAAGATGCTGAAATCAGGGTTGAATTAAATGACCTGAGCAAAGAACAGAACCTGAGGTATTTAAATGTTGTGCAATATTTTAATTCATCAAATATTGAAATTCTGCATGACAGGTTACTAAAGCCCCTGGTTGAATCAAGAAACAAAAGGAGAAAACAGGAAAGTGTCTATATATTAGAGGAACAGAAGAAGAAAATGGAAGAGGAAAACAAAGTTGCTGCGGTTAGAAGAAGAAACAGGTTTCTTTTGATAGCCGGTGTAGCAGCAATTGCCGGGTTTTTAATTCTGTATATGCTGTTAAATTCATATGATCCTTTTTTGAAAAAAATTAATTCCGTCCGTCTGGAAAAACTATCATCTGAAATCCCTCAAAACAGCATCGGAGCTTTAATAAATGTTGCGGAATATCAGCAGTCTGTTGATTCGATTGGCAACATAGAAGGATTAGATTTGCTGCCGGACTTTGCCGATCCATTGAAAACAACTAAGAATGAATTAAATAAGGAAATCTTAGATTATTTCAAAACCAAACCGGTCTTTTTTTCTTTTCCGGATACGGCAAACACAAGATCCAATGTATCTCCAAAAGGAAATTTTAAATTTACAAAGACAAATTCAGCTTACAAACAAAAATCAGAAATTAAGTTTTACAGGCTGAAAAATGATACATTCCCTTCTTATGTTTATTTTGGAAAGGTTAGCGTGGCTGAAAATAATCAGTCTTCTCAGTCTTCTTACAGAACCTCTTACGAATATTTTTCTCCTGATGAAAAATATTTTATTTATCCCGGTAAAGGTTATGTATTAACTTTTGAGATTCAAAAAATTTCAGAAGGAAATACCGTTCCGGTTGATTCAATCGCTCTCGGTAAAAATTTTTCCTTCTTAAAATTTTCATTTGATTCAAAACTATTGTTGTTTAAAAAAGAAGATGATAAAAATATTGAATACTTTTATTCAGCAGCCGGAGAGGGTAAAAAAGGCCAATTAAAAAAAATCCAGATTCCCGAAAACACTAATTTTTCCGATGTATATGCCGGGGAAGATAATAAATTGGTTTACATAACTTACGGAAGAAATGATGGGTTTCTTATTTTAAATGAAAAAAAATCTACTGCAACATTATTAACGGATGTACTTAAAATTCTCGATTTAAATACGTCTCAAATAA
Source organism: uncultured Ignavibacteriaceae bacterium (assembly GCA_964399995.1). Taxonomy (GTDB): domain Bacteria; phylum Bacteroidota; class Ignavibacteria; order Tepidaquicellales; family Tepidaquicellaceae; genus JAGPCH01. The sequence continues at coordinate 41,034 of CAYNTN010000020.1, read as the reverse complement.
CCGACTCAATAACAAGTGAAACTAAAAACTTAACTAATGTCGGTATAGTCGAAAATGATAAGCAGCTAATGGTATCAAATAAACACGGTGAGGTTGAAATTCTCGATAATGCAGGAAGAAAACCTTTATTTAAAACTAAGTTTGAAAATTTTGATTCAACTATTCAAAAAACAACTTATTATAATAACCTTCAATGTTTTGGTTCTGAATTTGATGATAAAATATTGTTAGGTTACAATAATGAATTCAGAGTATATGATCTTTCAAAAAAAGAATCAGATCCTGATTTCAGAAATGACTTTGGTTTTCTCAGGATGAATGTCAGATATGCATATTTTAACAGGGATACTTCGGTAACATTTATTGATTCAAGGGGCAATATAATTAAATGGTATTATGAAAAAAAATCTCCCGATGATATAAATCAACTGAAAAATTACAGCAGCATTTTTACAAAAATTTACGGTGATAAGAATTTTCTGTTCGTGACTGAATTCCTGGGTATTGATTCATCATCAAACAGAAGCTGGCTGAACCGGATGAGATGGAATTAAATAATACATGCCGTACAGATTCAACAGATTAAATTTAGATTTTATCATCTTTTTTTTTATAAAAAAATCGGGCTTAATTATGGTTAGATAATCTCCATAAAAAAACACTTACAAAATCCTAACTATTCTCAGGAATTATCAACACCTGCCCGGGTAAAATTACTTCTCCTTTTAAGGAATTAGCCTTTTGAATCAAAGTCCACAAATTAGCTTTGCCGTAATATTTTTTTGCAATGCTGCTAAGAGTATCCCCGGCTGTAACATTATGTGTCTTTTGCTTATTTGACTCCGGAGCTTTTGTCATGGTTTCCGAGACAGCAAATTCCTCACCTTTCCCCATGAATTGCCAGTAGTAAGTCCAGAAACCATTCGGACCTTCAAAAGGAAATTGTCTCGGGTCTGACCGTGAGCCGTCTGTTATGATTTGACGGTGTGTAGTGATATCGCTGGTTGTAAGTTTAAATGTTTTGGTTAAATAAGCACATAAGTGGGCGACACTTTTTACCTGTTCATCAGGATAGAGCGGTGTCAGGGATAAATTTGCTTTTTGACATATTTCAATTCCGATTGTCGCACGGTTAACCTGTCCGTTTACAAGTCCTTTAAAACGTGTAGCTCTTCCAGCATGATAACAATAAAATTTGGAAATATCAGGATTAAGCTTCCAGATGCTGCCGTCACGCTCAACCGTAAAATCTATACTGACTTTTCTTCCGTCACCGGGATTTGCAAGATAGAGAGTATCGTTATGTGTACCCGAACCTGCAGTATCATGCAAAACTATTCCCAGCACTTTCTGTCGGCCGGTTGACAAATACTTCGCAGGCAAGTCATTCCATTTAGGTGTGTCCATTTTTTATAAGGAATTAAGTATTGAGTATTTAGTATTTAGTATTGAGATTATAAGTATCAATGATAACGATTAACTATTGACGATTCACTATTGACTATTCACGATTGACGAAACGACGGGTATTTTTTTCTCTCATATTCTTCACATTGTAAAAATAGAATTTCTGATTCTTTAAAAAACAGGCATTTAATTTTCTCCAAATTCGCAGATGTTTGAGGTTTCCGGAAAGAAAAAATTCTGAAAAGAAAAAGGACCCCGCTCAAATATCGAAACTGCAGTTCAAGAATAAAAAAAATGCTAAAGGAATGGTAAGCATAATAATAGATCGAGTAAAAGCTTTGAATAAATAAAAAAAAACCCGCGGTAAACTGCGGGGTTTAATTAAAGGAAGAACAAATATGAAAGAACATTAGCCGGCTGGCGCCGACCGTTACAAATATAATAAAATTTTACATTAAAAAAACAACTAAATTGTATACAATTTTATGAAAATATCTGACGCAAACTAACAGGTTATTGTATGAATATTATGAATATAAAACTCAGCCTTCCTGTTTACATTTTTGAATATTCTTAATCATAAATAAACTTCCTGCTGTTGCTCTAACTGACTGATAAGCATTCCGGCTAATGAATATGACTGCAATCTCAGCTCCGGTACTGCTGTGGATTCCCACAAAATTCCTTTTAACAATGATCCTGTTGTAAAAAGAACCCTGGATAAGGAATGGTCCTTTTGTATGACTGTTCCGTCAGGAAGTGCATTGATTCCTAATTTCATTTCATCAGGGCATATCAATCCGCGTTTGAGCAGATTTTCAACTAATGGTTCTTCAACTTTATTAAGATCAGTACGCGGACCTGTGCAGTTAATCACTCTGTTAACTTTAAGTTCCTTAACAGATTGTGATTTTCTTTCCTTATATGTAACAATAACTTCCTGATTGTTTTCTGAGATATCCCGGATTCTTCCGCCTATTATTTCAAGCTTACCGCTCTTTATTAAATTCTGCATTTGTTCGAAAATTTCTTTTGGCAATCTGTGCCTTGCTACTCCCCAGAGATGTCTGATGTGAGCCATAAATTTTATTTTATCATCAGTAGACAGACCAAGCCATATTTCCTGAGTTTTGGGTCTGATAGCATCAACCACTGCTTCTCCGGTAATACCGTGTGACAAAACATATTTTATATGCTTTCTGAAAACTTTATAGAGATTGTAAATTTCATAAGGCGGATGAATTTCTTCAAGTATATCCGTATAAGGCTTTCTTTTTTTATGTGACAGTGGAAAATATCCGTTGGTTGAAAGTGCAAAAATTTTTCCTTTAAATCCTTTATCAATCAGGCTGATTACATTGTCTACCATTGTTAAGCCTGTTCCGATTAACATTACATTTTCATTATCTCTCAAACCTTCAACAGCTTTTTTCGTCCAGGGATTGTTAAAATATTTTCCAGATTGATAGAATTCTTTGTTTGCTATTCCGGGATCTTCGGGTTTGAAATTTCCAAGTGCGAGAACAACTTTGTCAGCTTTAATAGACTTATTATCTTTCAAAATTAACTCAGCTCCGTCAGAAGATTCATTAATATCCATTACTTCATCATTAATGATTCTGACAGTAACATTTTCAGGTAGACTATTGATTGCGTTATCAAAAATTTCTTCAAGATACTTCCCATAGATCACTCTCGGTAAAAATCTGTCATTCAGCTCCTCATTCACATACCCGCTATATTCAGATTTGGATTTTATCCAGTTAATGAAATTATCCGGATCATCAGGAAATGCACTCATTTTTGAAGCGGGCACATTAAGAACATGATTCGGATTATATGTTGAAAAAGCAATCCCCTTTGCTAATTCATTTTCTTTGTTAATCAAAACAATTTCAATGGGAAAACTAGCTTGTTTGATCAGCTGGACTAAAGTGATAGTTCCGCAGAAACCACCTCCAACGATGGCTATTACAGGTGTTTTATTCATGTGTATTATTTAGTTAATTTTATTTTAAGCTTTGTATTATTATCTCTGAAATTAATTTTACGCTATCCGGTTCAAGGTCCTGATACAGAGGCAGACACAGTACTTTACCTGCTATGTCTTCTGATACAGGACAGTTATTACCATTCAGATATGGCAGTTTGTTAAGGGACGGATAAAAATATCTTCTTGTATTAATGTTTTTTAAAGCAAGTTCATTTTTTGCTTTTAACATTTCTGTTTCAGATGAAAATATTACCGGGAAATATGAGTAATTGTATTCTACGCTTTCAGGAATAACAGGAAATATCAATGAAGTGACGCTCAGATATTTTTTATAAAGCCGGCTGATTTCTTTTCTGGCTGCAGTAAAAGCTTTAACTTTTGGCAGATTACACAATCCCATTGCTGCATTAAATTCAGAAGTTCTGCCGTTTATTCCAATTGTAAAATAGTCATCATCAAGATGGCCAAAAGCCCTGTAAAGAAAAATTTTTTCGGTTAATTTATCATCATCCGTTATTATTGCACCTCCTTCAATGGTATGGAACAATTTTGTTGCATGAAAGCTTACCGTTGAAATATCGCCGTAATTAAATACAGACTCACCGTTAAGTTTAACTCCAAAAGCCTGCGCTCCATCATAAATTACTTTTAATCCGTACTTCTCAGCGATTGATTTTATTTTTTCAAAATTACATGGAAAACCATAGACATAAGCCGGCAGAATTGCCGAAGTTTTTTCCGTTACACAGCTTTCGATTTTATCTGCATCAATGCAGAAAGTTTTATCTTCAATATCACAAAAGACAGGAGAACAGTTCTCCCAAAGAATTGAAGTTGTAGTGGCAACATATGAATACGGTGTAGTTATGATTTCTCCTTTTAATTCAAGCGCTTTGATTGCAATCTGCAATGCGATAGTACCGTTAGATACAAGAAGCAGATTTTTTACCCTGAGGTACTCCTTCAGCTGCTGTTCGAGTTTTTCGGAAAGAGGACCCTGATTTGTAATCCAATTAGTTTCCCAGATTGATTTTAATTTTTCCGTGTATTCTTCTAAGGGAGGAAGATAGGTTTTTGTGACGTTTATCAAATCCGGTCAATTGTTATTTAAGTTGGGAATAATTTTTATGAATTTCCTTTGCATAAAATCATAAACTATCTTCGGAGGATAGTCAAAAGTTCTTTCGATATTTCTATGCAAAAATTTTAAACGACGAATTAAAGGAATTTTAAAAAAATATTTTTGAAAAAATTTTATTTTTTTAATGGCATACTTATCTTCACGCGGAAGGCTGTCCAGATTAGTTACCTGGTCGACTTCGTACAAATAAGAATCAAGCTTATCCAGTGACAGCTGGTCTTTGATTCTGAATCTGAAACCTGCAAATATAGTTTCTGTGGAATAAAGTTTTGCAAATCTGAAAAATCGTAGCCACAGCTCATAGTCACCCGCAAATTTAAGATTTGTATTTATTTTCCCTCCGGCTTTAAGCCATAATCTCCTTCGCCAGAAAACGGATTCCTGCTGTATCCACTTATAGTCTCCCAAATAGTAATTCATTTTAGACCATTTTCTCAAATCTTTGACATCAACAATTGTCCCTTCGTCATTATAAAAAGAAGCTCTTCCCAGAATCCAGTCCACATCTTCCATTGATGAAAAAATCGAAGCCGCTGAAAAGAAAGCATTGTAATGATATTTATCATCGGAATTAATATATGCCATAATTTCACCGGTTGATTTTTTAAATCCCTTTTGAATGGCGTCATACATTCCGTTGTCAGGCTCACTTATCCAGTAAGCAATCCATGGCTCATATTTTTTTATTATATCAACTGTCCCGTCCTTACTGCCTCCGTCAATAATAATGTATTCGAGGTTAGGATACTGCTGTGAAATAACGGAAAGAATTGTATCTTCAATATAATCTTTCATGTTAAATGATACTGTCACAATAGAGATTTTTGGCCACGGCTTACCCTCCGGTGTAAGGCGAGGAACTGACTTCTTTACCGTTCGCTTGGGAAAATTGTAATTTAAGTCATTGCCTGATGCCCGGAGTTTAAAATCTGAAGTAACCGAACTATTCATTAAAAAATTATTAAAAGATTTTCGTAATTAGTTTTTCTTCTTTTCTGAAATGTCTCCCTCATTACCTGCTGAAATCTCCCATTCCAGGCGGGGTTTAATCAGCCCGTCAATCCTGCCTTTATTCCCAAATTCATAAGCGTGATTACTCTTTACTTCAAATGTGAGTAGGTTATCGTGTTCATACAATAATTTCACCGAATCTCTAAGAATATAAAATTTGCTTATCGTAAATTTACCGTCATTAAAAAGCTGCTTGGGAATTTTGCAGTTTACTTTGAGATATCCCTTCTTTGCAATAAATTCTCTGCCGGTCAGGGCAGTACTTCCTATGAAAAGCAAATTTTCATATTCATCGGTTAAATGATAGGTAACAGTTAGTTTGAAATCCTCATCTATATAATTGTAAATGATAAATTCAAATTCAAACGGATCACCGGGACTGATACCGGGTACATTAAGTGAATTTCTTACCTCGGCTTTGGTAAGCTTAATATGCTCGGAACAAGGTGCATTATCAAAATCCCAGCTTTGTTTAATGTTACTTTTCGTTTGCTTTCCAAGATATAAACCAACAACTTCATCAGTATTGCCATGAATTACAATTCTTCCTTTCTCAAGAAGTATTGCCCTCTTGCATAAATTTTGTATTGGCAGCATGCTATGACTGACTAAAATTACCGCAGTTCCGCTTTTTGCAATCTCTATCATTCTTGACAGACTTTTTCTTCTGAATTCGGCATCACCAACGGAGAGAACTTCATCAATTATCATGATCTCGGTTTCTAATGCTGCTGCAACAGAGAAAGCCAGTCTGATTTTCATTCCTGAAGAATACTTTTTTATCTGAGTATCTATAAATTTTTCTATGCCTGAAAAATCAACTATTTCATCAAACTTCTTATCAATTTCTCTCTTAGTCATTCCAAGTATAGTTCCGTTCAGATAAACATTTTCTCGTCCGGTCAATTCAGTATTAAACCCTGTGCCAACTTCCAGAAGACTTGATACTCTTCCGTGAACTTCTGCATAACCACGGGTTGGATTTGTAATTCTGGAGATAATTTTCAACAATGTGCTTTTGCCGGCACCATTATCTCCGATTATTCCCAGAGTTTCTCCGTGGTTCATTTCAAATGAAATATTTTTTAAAGCCCAAAACAAAGCATCATCATCTTCATTATAATTATAAGTATTTAATTTCTTAAGGATGTTATAATTTTTTATCGGATATCTTAACCAGGAAAATATTGTACCGCCAAGAGTTTCATTCCTGTTATCTTTAAGACCTATGAGAAAAGCTTTGCTTACATCGTTTACCTGTATTGCATACTCTGACATTTTTTTTTAAATTGAATTAAGCAACATCTGCAAATATCCTTTCGGTTTTCTTAAAATAATATGCCCCGGATATAAATATTATTACTGCACTGATACTTCCCATTCCAATTAAATCCCATGGCATCGCTGTAAATCCCAATAATGAAGAACGAAATCCTTCAATAACTCCGACCATCGGATACAAACCATATAATAAATAATAGTTGTATCCGAATTTTTCCAGTATAAGGGAAGCAGGAAAAACTACCGGAGCTGCATACATCAATAAAGTTGTAAAAAACCCCACCGCAAATTTTACATCCCGGTATTGTATTGCCAGTGATGAAAGCCACATCCCCAATCCTACAGATGTGAGAATCATCAGAAGCATTAACAATGGCAGGAATATAAGATTAATGGTTGGGGAAATCTGATAAAATATCATCATCACTATCAGTATGAGAAATGCAATAAATAAATCTGCAAGTTTTGAAAACACAGGTGTCAGAGGAATTAAAATCCTCGGAAAGTAAACTTTAGTCAGGACAGATGTACTTCCGATAAGACTATTACTTGCTCCTGACAGAGATTGTGAAAAATAATTGAACGGGAGAATTGCAGTAAATGAAAAAATAGGATATGGAATGCCATCACTGGAGATTTGTGCAAGCTTTCCGAAAATTATTGAAAATACACCCATTTGAAACACAGGGTTTATAATAGCCCATAATAAGCCGAGTATGGTTTGTTTATATAAAACTGTTATATCCCTTAAAACAAAAAAATAAAACAGATCTTTGTAATAAATCAGTTCTTTAAAATCAAAAATCTGCCATTTCCTTTTACTTGATTCAATTCTGGCCTTAATCATCGGTCTTTTTTTCTCTGCTAAATTTGATCTGATCAAAATAATTTTTTTATCTTAATACTGCTAATTTTTGTATTGAAGTCTCAGTCTGCGAATCACCCTGAATCACAAACTTGTACAAATATACTCCGTTGGCAATGTAATCTCCGTCATTGTCTTTACCGTCCCAGCCTATTGAATTGTATCCGATCACGGCATTTGCATTTATTTCTTTTACCAATCGACCGGCAACAGTATAAATTTTTACTATGCAGCTTGTCGGATTAAACTCACCCTGAAGCATGAACATAAAATTTGTCTGTGTCTGCATCGGATTTGGATAATTGGCGATGTTGAGAATCCTGAGTTTATCATCAACCAAAACCGAATTTAATACCGAATCGGCAAAGTTCCCTGAAACATCCGTTGCAACGTATCTGAATTTATGTTCACCAGGCGACAATGCAGGTCTGTAATTTACTGTTGCCTGCAGGATATTATTGTCAGGGAAAGCTATGTCAATTTCAGGATTCTTGACTCCGTTTATATAATATGGAACATACTTATAAGAGTTGTTCTGAAAATTGTAAACTTTAACATTACTTGTATCCTGGATCATCATCCTGCTGTTATCAAAAAACTGAAGCATGATTTCCGGATTTGCCTGTACAAAATCCCCGTTCTGAATTTTTTGTCCGTCGTAAGTAATGTCCATTATAGGCTGTACTGTATCACCGACAACTATGAATCTTGATATTGCCGTATTGTTAAATGCAAAGAGCTCATTCCTGTTTCCTGCAAGTGAGGTTTCAAAATAAAGTATTATTGTATCGGTCTCAACTTTCTGATCTCTTAACCCCGCTGTAGAAAATTTAACCGTTGACGTCCTCATACTGTCAATTTTTAACGGCTCATAAACAGTATCCTGCGCAAATACTTTTATAATCTCGTTAATGTTCGCATACCATTTATTTATCTGTACCGGTGCATCTATGTATCCAACGTTGTAATATTTAACTGAAAAGCTGACCGTATCTCCTTCCTGAACAGCTGTATCTGTTCCTGTAAATGAATTATTGTCAGGTATCAGTTCAGCCGGCGGTACATATTTTATTGTTGATGATTGAAATATCGGAGATTCCGAAGCTTCATTTGAATCAATTTCAATTTTTGCATCGAATCTGAGATTAGGATAGGTATAGAAATTTACGGTATCAATGTTAACTAATGAATTCGTAGTTAAATCCGAATATAAAATAGTCTGTACGCTGGCATCGTCTATCCCGTAAACATCAAACTTAATGCTGCTATGTGGAAATAAAGTCTGAGCCCATGAAAAGTTTTTCCATTTATCTGCCGGTCCTGTTGTCTGCGAAATTATTCCATTTGTATTCTGAAACGGGGGATTCATTTCACATTCAAGTGGAACCCATTGATTTGCCCACAGAAACCTGTTAAATTTTTCCTGAGTCTGTGTGGAATCTGCTCCAAGATATCCTATAAAAGCCCATGTATCAAAATTATCTTCACCGAATTGTAATCTTAGAGAGTCTGCATAAATACTTCCAAACTGTTTCAACTTATCTTTTACTCCCTGGCTCAGTGAAACCATGTTAGGAACAAAAGATGCATAATAAGCAAGAATAAAGTGTGTACTGTCAAATGTATTCAAGAAATTTAAAACCGAATCAGAGGATTGAGCGGTATTCATTCTGAAATTTTTTATTTCTCTTATCTGTCCGTTGAACCTCCGGACTTTTGCAAAATTATAACCGGTGTTTCCACCCCCGTCACTATAGTAACTCAAATTATTAATTATAATGTAAGAAGCCTGGTTACCGTTACTTCCGTACGATTTAACAAATAAATCGCCGTTAAAATGATTTAATCTGAATCCTCCCGGTGCATAATCTACATTTATAAGGCTCGCAGGATTATATTGATCCGGCTTAAGAGAATAAATTGTATATGCAGAATCGGATAACTTGTCAGATATATCCGGATTATAAATTAATCTTTTGATGTCAGACCATCCGGAACTGTCATTGTTAACAACCGCATTTGTACGCAGAAAATATAAAGTATTCACCGGAGGTGAAGTCAAATTCACCTCGAAGTTAGTTGATATTCCGGAAATATTACTGTTATTATATGTCTTTAAAAACGGAGAGTTAAAGGTCCTGACAGTATCAATCTGTAAAATTACTCTGACGCTGTTATTTGACGGATCTACATTCGGATTCAGTCCGGTAAACCTGAAGGCACCTGAGCTTAAAGCCGCGTTATCTAAAGGTTTTATCTGAACATAAGATAAATTTCTCAATGTTAATGGGAATGTAATCGAATCATTATCAGTATATTTCTGTGGATAATTCCTGTTCGGGTCTATTGTAATAGTCATAGTATAATTACCGATCGAGTCGATAGAGAAAAAGTGATTTACAGTATCGATGTATCCGAAGGTTCTGATTATTGTATCACTGCGGTCTGCCAGAACACCCTCCTTTTTAATTGAAAACCTGATTCTTACTGTATCAACATATGTACCGAGATTCTTTGGAAAAACCGTAAGCTTGACAACCTCACCCAAAGCCGGGAAAGGATTTGACAATGTGTAATCATTCTGTTTCAGATCAAATTCAGGTCTGTTTGAGATTAACAAGTTTGTAGCAGGATCTCCGATGAGATTGTAACAGTTCAGTGTATTTCTTGAAGCAAAACTGTTGGAATCTGCACCAAGAACTTTAGAAGCATATGAAATCATATCGCCTATTCTTCTTACACTGTCTTTTGAAAAGTTCTTAATGATACTTGTATTATAGGCGTCACCAACTCCGGAATAACTCCACCCCGTAGTTCCTATAAATCCGATTGCACATTTATTTGGCAGAAGAAACCAGTTTTCACCAAAGCTTCTGAAATTAGGCTCCGCTGTTTTACCGGTAAAACAGGTAAAGCTCAATACTAACGGCTGTTTATTTCCATTATTTAACGTATTCGGATTTTCAAGACCTATTTCCCAGTCCTGTGAAGCAGCGTGTCCGATAAAATTTATAATCTGAGCTCCTCTGTCAATCTCTTTCTTAATTGAATCTTTGTAATTATAAGTTATATAGCCTGATGAATCAGTCCGGTAAATTTTAGAAACAACCATAGAAGCCGGAGGAGGTTCAATATAATTATTGCATAAAATATTTGATTTTTGCTGAAAGCCGGGCTGCTCCTGTGGATTACCGCCTGTTATAGCTATGTATTTTTTTACCCATTTATCAGGTAACTGCTGATCATAAGTTATAATTTTTGTTACAGCATCCTGTGCTTCAGCAACTGTGTAAACGGGAATTCTTCCGACCGAGACCTGATGATAATATGTAAATGTTCCTATATTGAAATTTACAAAGTAACCGTCAGTGGGAGGATTTCCGTAAGTGGGAACAAAGTCCTGATAGTATATTGATGAAGGGCTGTTCTGTTTGGGGTCAAGAGATGCTCTTCCCAGCAGGCAAACAAATTTCAATTTAGGAGTTTTCCAGTTGTCATAAACATTCTTTACAAAATATCTTACTGCAACAGGATCATGCATTCCATAGTTATATACATCATAAATATCTTCTATCTCAGCCTTGAAGACGCTCATATTGTCAAAACCTGCCCGGTGTTCCTTCAACTGCTCAGACTGAGATTCAAAAAGCTTATGGTAAACAATCAGATACTCTGCACTGTTAGTTGGACTTACGATATCCCTTACCTGTCTTTGTACAATCTTAAACGGCTTCTTTGTTATCTGTTCGTTATTTATTCTGAAGGATGAATTACTCTTTCCGGTGAATGTAATTGTTCCCGACCCCGGTTGTGAATTTTCAATTCGGATATTATTCTTTATATCGTAAATATTGATCTCGTTAGCAGCATTGTAATTTGAAAGAACTATTTTCTTTGAAGTAGTGTCCGAACCGGATAAATTAATTGAAAGATTATTGTTTCGGATAGAAAAGTCCCGCTGATATTTTAAATCGAAAAAATCAATAAATATTACAGGGGAAAAAACTGTTGAACCTAAAGGTATATAATGAAAAGTAACTTTATTGAGTGAATTATTTGATAGTCTGCCTGAAGGAAAAGTAATTGTAGTATCTATCCTTGCGAGATCATTTCTGTATAAAGTATCAATTGCTGTATTATTAATTAAAACTTCTATACGGTGCTCATTTAAAACTGTATTTGTAAATGAAACCGGTTTGATGAAAACCTTCAGGCTGCAAATGCTTGCAGAAGGGGAAAGATCATTAATGAAAGTCGTATCTTCCAAAGATTCATTCGTTGTAAGTGATCTCCAGAACCAGCCTTCACCATTGACAATCTCGTTACTGAAATATCTGAAATCCGAGTTAGGATTTGTAGTTTCACCAAGGCTGTAAAAAACATCTCTTTCAAAATGTACATCCTTAAAATAGTAATTATCCGGAAAATTCAGAGGAGATTCAAAAATTGATTTCTCCATTCTTGCTCCGTTAGTGCCTCCCCACTCAATCCAGTAAATGCTTGTATCAGAATGCATGTTATAGTATTCATTAATCGTATAAAGAACAACATTTGAGATTGCATCCCTGTGCGGAGTAGGTCCGCCATAATTTCTCATTCCGTAAAAATCAAAATAATCGGCTGCATCAAATGTTCCGTCATCTTCACCTTTAAAATAAATAGGGAGCTGTGTTCCTTTGTACAAAATCTTTACGGTTCGCGGGTCAATATTCGAAGGATTTATTCCGGCGTTGCTGAAATCAGTACCATTAATCCTGTAAATTCCGTCGTTGTTTATGTAAAGCTTTAAGTATGTCTTGTTAGGAGTAATCCAATTGTAGTTGTTATTTTGTGAGAATGAACTGTTTACAAATGAAAAGCACACAATGAACATGAATATTATTTTTCTCATAATGGATAGTAGATATTTATAAATTAAAATATCGTAACCTTATTTCATTTGCTCCTTATGTTAAATTATTTAAAAAGATTTGAATTGGATTGATGCAATATACAGATTTTATGCTAAAATTTCACTTTAAATTGATTTTAGTTTGATTTTGCAGATTCTATAAACAAATACCGGGACGCCGATTGCATATTTCCGGAAATTAGAAATTGGATTTAATATTAGTCTGACAAGCCACTCCATGCCGATTTTCCTTAAAATTAAAGGACCTCTGATTTTTTTGTTTGCGAAAATCCGGATTCCTTCGCCCACGGTAAGAATCACTTTAAATTTTATTTTTTCTTTATTTTTAAATATCCACTCTTCCTGTTTCGGGCAGCCGAGACCAAGTATAATTATATCAGGATTTGCATTATTTATCTTATTTATTACTTCCTGATCATTAAAAAAATAGCCTTCATTTACTCCCGAAATGTTCAGAGACGGATTTTGCTTTTTAATTTCACTCAGGATCTCAATGCTGTGACCAAAGAAAAATAAGTTCCAATTCTTTTCAAATGACTTATGTATTAGCAGGGGATAGAAGTCTGAACCGGTTAACCTTTTATCCAAACCATTTTTTCCGTATAAAATTCTCGAAGCAAGAAAAACTCCGATGCCATCGGGATGTATCAGATCAAAGGATTTGAAAACAGTTTTTAAATTATCGTCACTGTAAATTTTGTTTAAAGTGTCGGCATTTGCATATCCAATGGAAAGCTTCTTGTTATTTTCAATTCCACCGGAAATGTAAGACAGAAAAGATTCGTAGCTGAGTTTCTCTATATTTATGCCGAATATGTTTATAGAGTTCAATTTCTAAAAAATAAGATTAAGTTTTAGGCTTATTTTGTTTTTCCGGGGTTTCAAAAAATTCGTTATACAATTTTATTATATCAGGCATTACACTTTTCTCCGTGTATTTCTCCGTAATAAGCTTATTCAAATTGTCCGCACATTTCAATGCAAGGGATTTTTCTTCAATAAACAATCTGATCTTTCCGGAAAGTTGTTCTGTATTTTTTTTCTCAAACAATAACCCGTTCTCACCATTTTTTATCACCTCGGAAATTCCGTCCACATTTGACCCTATGAACGGTTTTTTATGCAGCCCGCTTTGAAGCATAAATCCGGGAAGAGGATCTCTGATCGAACTCAGAACACATATGTCAGCAATTTCAAAAAATTGATTCAAATCTCTTTGAGGGTAAAATATACCGGCATCAACGGAATTTTCTAAAATAATCTTTTCAATTTTGATTCTCTCATCTCCATCGCCGACAAGTAATAACCTGATTTTATAATCCTTGATTAAGGCAATTGCTTTGATTAAAGTTTCATAATTTTTCTCCCTGTGAAACCTGCCGACAGACAGAATATATACTTTTTCTACGTTTGATGATTCACGATTTACGTTTGACGATTCACGGTTTACGTTTGACGTTTCACGTTTCAAGATTGACGTTTCACGTTTCACCTTTAACGTTTCACATTTCAGCTCCTCACTGTCAACAAAATTCGGAATCAAAGAAATTTTACTTTTTTTTACTCCGAATTTATTTATCAGCATATCCTTAACACAATTGCTAACTGCAATAATTTTATCCGACTTATATTCAATAAAAAATTTTTTATCAACTATGCTTAAAGCCGTAAACACAGTGTGCAGTTTTCTTTTACCGTGAATAGAATTAGCCAAAAGTTCATAATATCTGTGATGACTGTGAACTATTTCAATGTCATTTTCCTCTGCAAAATTTGATATGAATTTTAAAGATTTTAAAAAAGAAGATTTATTTGAAAGTGAGGGGTTGACTATAGCAGATATTCCAAGATCAAATATTCTGTCAAATGAGTTACCTTTGTTTGTGCAAAGAAAAACATTATGACCGGTTTTCTTCAGATATTTCAAAATCAAATAAACGTAGTAAGACCTGCCGTCTGAATAATTGAAATCCGGAGTGAGATGAAGAATATTCAATTTGTAAGTGCTTTGTATTTTTTCAGAAAACTCTTGTTACTCATTTAGCTTTATGTATTTCTCTTCTGATAGTGCATATACGTCAATCGAATTATTTTTCATTCCCAATCTGAAATTTGTCGGTTTCTTAAAAATATTTTTTTCCGTTAAAAAAAAAGCAAAGTCGTTGTCTTTATATTTTTTCCCGTCCGTATCCAGCCTGAGAAAATACTGAGTCTTTCCCCGAGTAAATATATCAAACTGTGAATCCGGGTACTTGTATATCTTTAAACCGGAATTAAGGGAACCTTCATCCAGTGCTCCCGTGTAGACAGGATCCAATATTCTGTCTTTAATTATGAACTCACCGTATTTCCAGTAATTGTAAGCACCGCTTACGTAATCCAGACAGTATGACTGGTTATACCTTGAGGGAAGTCCGATTATTAAATTCCTTTTCGCCGGGTCAAGCTTTAATTCCACAAGACTTGTTATGTCCTTTTTCCCTTTTTGATATGAAAGATTCCAGTCACTAATCAAATCAAAACTCAATTTTACCCATAAAATGAAAATCAAAATTAATGTAACGGCATAAAATCTCAGGTTTACAGAAAGATTTGATGCGATCAGCATTAAAGAA
The DNA here is from genome assembly GCA_964399995.1 of uncultured Ignavibacteriaceae bacterium. GTDB lineage: Bacteria > Bacteroidota > Ignavibacteria > Tepidaquicellales > Tepidaquicellaceae > JAGPCH01. The sequence continues at coordinate 25,809 of CAYNTN010000020.1, read as the reverse complement.
AAAGAAATAACAAGAAAAGGAATAAGTATAAGCTGGGGGCGGAAGTATCCTGCAATCAGATTCGGAGAAATGGAAACCAAGAATATCAATAAAAGCAAAAAAATAAATTTTAATTTGTTCATGCGGACAAGAATGAATATCACCCCGACAAAAAAAATCAGTATCAGTATTACATATATAATAAAAACAAAATTATAGTTGTGCAGATAATTCTGAATCGAAAGAAAATCATAGGGAATAATAAGTGAAATAAATGCCTTCATTGAAACACTTATGCTGCTCATTATCCCGGGTCTCTGGAATCTTGTTACAACTTCAGCAGGCTGTAATCCCAATATGTAAATCCGGAATAAAGTATAAAAAAGAAGTATTAGTATTTCCATTGCCATCAGATTCTTTATTTCAAATACTTTTTTACCGTATGCAGTATATACAATCAGAATAGTAATAAATGGCAGGATTAAGGAAGTCTCTTTGGTACAAATCCCGAGTAAAAAAAATACTCCCGTAAAATAATAACTTGACCTTGACCTGTCTTCAATATACCTGAATGTAAATATCAGTGATAAGATTAAGAATAATCCGCACATAAGATCATTCTTCCCGACAGTCCAGCATATATCGTTTAAGTTGCTCGGATAAAACAGGCACATCAGTATAAACGCAATTGTTAAACTGAGTTTCCTGGTGATTTTAAAGAGTAAATATGAAGATAGAAAAATCAGAGTATAGAAAAATAAAAGATTTTCAATTCTGAATATTATGAAATTATCCTTAGCCGTGCCAAGCAGATGGTTTATCCAAACGCTGAAGTTAATGGATAAATAATACATCGGTCTGAAATGAAGATTGCTTATGTAAGGAATTGAACTGGCAAACTTTTGCTTAAAAGAAGAATTCTCAGCACCTGCAAAATTCAGATAATCATCAGCAAGTAAACCAATCTCAAAATATCCTGAAAATATAATGAAGAGAGTGTATAGTAAGAAAATCAGTGATGCATACAGGAGAAATTGAGCAGAGTTATCCGGGAATTTTATTTTTTTCAATATTTTTTATTTAAATGTTTACAGGTAAAGGCAAACCTGATACCTGACACATGACGAAAAAATACAAAGTGTAACCTCTGTTTTTAAAACCAATAACCTTCACTTTGCTGTTTTAAAAAAATAATACCTTAGCACAATTAATAAAAACCCTATTGCGAAACTGTATTTTAGAAAAGATACAAACTCAAACTTCAGATCTTCAAGAGGAGAAATCAGATTCAAAAAATAATCTCCTCCCAGCATGGGAGTAATCTGAACTCCAAGCTCTGATTCCGGCTGTACCGGCTCCGGTATTTGTCTGAATACCTTCATTGAAATACTTTGAAACAGAATCAGCGGAAAAATAAAAAATATTTTTTTAAATACCCATGAATTACTCCCGATAATTATCCCTTCAAGCATCAGTATCAGAGGAACAAATAAAAGAATAATTCTTGCCGAATCCGATCCGCCGGCAAAACTTAAAACAATAGTGCAAACAATTAAAAATAGTAAATGCTGATTGACATTTAAGAATTTGAAAATGTCTTTATAAAAAAATATTAGAATTGAGATTACCGGTCCTAAAGCTAACAGCCACGCATACACATATCTGAATAAAGACTTTTCATAGAAATAATATATTGCAGCTTTTAAAAATGAATAATCGGGCTCGTTATTTGATGCAAGAAGATATGCCGTTCCGATTCCTGTTATCCCGGCTGCCAAGGGCAAGAGAGTAATGACTCCATATTTAAAAATCCTGCTGAAGTTTAAATATAAAAAAGAATTTTTTTCGAGAGGATTGCTGATGAAAAAAAGTGCAAACGATAATTCCAAAATGTATTCACGAAATAAAACACCGGTGAAGCAAACAGCCGAAAAAAGCAAAATGAAAAAAATATTATTATTCTTTCTGATCTTTTCCAGTAGAATCAATCCTGATAAAAGAAAGACAAGTCCCCACGGATCTGTAATGACCGGACAGAAATAAATATATCTTGTATTGCAAAGCGGGTGCAGCAAATAAAGCAGAACAAGGAATATAATTATGTAAAAATTTTTCACATAAATTTTCAGAAATAAAAACAATAACAGGCAGGATAGGAAGTTCGCTGTTAAATTTACAAAGAAGAATCCTCTGATCAGATCATCGCCGTCCGTTATTCCAGCCAGTAACGGAGTGCCAATGCGGTAAACCAAAGGAGCATTCCCGGATATCTTTCCTTCTGCAGAAAATATTTTTGCCATTTCATAATATTCGGCGCCATCTATGCCTTTGCCATCATTCAGATTTATCCTCGCCTGTGTAAAATATGTGGTTAAATTTACAACTATAAATAAAAAAATTATTATTAACCACTGAAGATACTTGCTTTCATTTAAAATTTGATTCACAGGTAGTCTGATGTTTTTAATAATTTTGTAATGGTTTATTGAGCAGTTCCTTAAGTTGTTTCTCGTATACTTTCCTGTGTACATTTTTAGTTTGAAGCCTGTATCGGATCCGCAATCCCATAATTTTATCAAATGCTTTGTCAGGAAGATATGTATTCAGAAATGCAATTGCCTTCTTAAATGAAATTTCGTTTCCGAAGTAATTTCTTGCTTTTGCTTTGTCACCGTAGAAATACTCGATCCAAAATATTACATTCATCCAGTAATATTTTTCATTTTTCCCCTTTGCATTCATGAGCTTCTTCTCACCGTTCACCTTCAGCATTTCGTAAACATTATTTTTGCCTGATGTCATAGTCATCGAATTGTTCCGCACTCTTGTATAAACTAAAATTTCAGGCAGAATTTTAAAATTTAATTTTCCCCTCAAACGAAACCAAAGTTCAAAATCTTCATAGCTATTAAAATTCTCATTATAGCCTCCTCCATCCAATACAGCCCCCTTATTAAAAATTACCGAAGAATGGTTAATGGGATTATGCAGGTTCAAAAATTTTTTAATGTCGCTGTTTTCTACAGGGCTTTTTAATTCAAAAAGAATTTTATGAGGATCTTTGAAATAAACTGACCAGCCTGAAACAATGTCGTATCCGGAATTTGAATTTATAAATTTTAATTGCGCTTCGAGCCTGTCACAGGTATTCAGGTCATCTGCATCAATTCTTGCTATCCAGTCTCCTGTTGAGTTCTTCAATCCGAAATTCAATGCACCGGCCAAACCAATGTGATTGATTCTTTTATAAACAATTCTTGAATCGTTAAAACTCTTTACAATTTCTTCGATGTTTTCTTCCGAGCCGTCGTCAATAATCAGAAACTCAAAATCTTTGTGTGTCTGATTCAAAATGGATTTCATTGAAGACCTGAGATACCGTGAGTCATTGTAAACAGACATTAAAACTGTAATGTACTTTATTTTATCAGGCATTCCTTGTAAACCTCTAAGTGTTTTTCAGTAAAGATGTCAAGATCAAAATATTTTTTTGCTTTGTTATAAAATGTATCCGACATTTGATTTGCTATTGCAGGATTACTTAAAGCTGAGAGTAATTTTTCAGCAAGCTCTTCGTAATTACCCGTGCCGAATATTAATCCGTCAACATTGTTTTTAAACATATTTCCAAGGGAATCGAACTCAGACGTAATGATTAGGTTTTTTGTCAGGGCTGCTTCAACCAATGTCATTGGAAAACCTTCGGAAGTTCTTGTCGGCATTACAAAAATATTCGTCCGGGATAATAATTCGGGAAGATTAGTCACATTCCCGAGAAATTTAACATCGGCATTAATTTCCCCGGCAATTTTTTTCAGCTTATTTTCATATTCGCCGGTGCCGGCAATTAAAAAACTTACATTACCGCAAAACTTTCTTTTAACTGTTTTTGCCGCTTTAATAAAAAGATCAACTCCTTTTTCATAAACTAATCTCGATGCGCAAACGACTCTTGCTTCGCCTTCAGGTTTATTGTTAATGCTCCCAATGTACCGGAAGCCCTGATTTATAAATTTTATATTTTTGCTTCTAACGATCCTGTTCTTAATAAGAAAATCTCTTATAGATTCATTCACAGTGATATATTTATATGCCTTGAAGTGTTTGAGAAAACCTCCTTCCGGTATGAGGCCGTGGATTGTCTGAATTGCTGCAGCTCCGGTAAATCTTGAAGCGTAGTAAGCAATATTCGCAGCGTAATGATTATGTGAATGTACAATGTTAATCCCTCTATTCCTCATCAATTTTATTAATTCCTTAGCTGCATGACTGAAGTTTTTAATACTCCGCTTAGAGTGATCAAATATAATGTTTTCAGTAACCGATATTCCGGAATCGCGGAATCTTTTAACAGAATCCCCTCCGCTGCATAATATCTCTGAATTTAAATTTCTAATTTTTTTCAATTCGCTTGTTAAATTAAACAGATGACTTGAGACTCCGTCAGAATAATTTAACATACCGGTGATATGTAATACATTAATCACTTCAGATATTCTCCCGATTGGCTTACCGAGACCGGTAATTCCGTAGAAAATGATTTCAGATTATTTTTAAGTTTAGCTTCTTCATCCTTCGATACCGCATAGAAAGATACGGCATCATCTCCGCATATATAATTATCGCTGATCTTCCATTGCCCGATCTTTATCCAGTCTTTTGGAATTCCTCCGTAATTATCAAACCATTTTTCATACAGTATTGATATTTTCACTTTATTTCTCTTTGCAATTTCACTCATGCTGTTTTCATTAAAGCTTCCATCGAATCTTTCACGGGCTATATCATTATTCCCAATACCTATGAAATCCGTACAGCGTATATCGGCAAAAAAGTTTACTGTGCCAATATCATTTAAAGCAATTTCTTTCCCGCTGTAATATTTGTTCACGAATCCTGACATCTGATATTGCTGTTCAAAAATATTTTTTGCCGCGAGAATTGTCTTTCCCGATTCGAATGTCTTATAAATCAGGAATATTGAAAAAAATGTAAACAAAGCCAGCATAGTTTTATTTTTCCTTATGAAAGACAAATCAGGCTTTACTTTGAATTTCTCCGAAAAGTAATCGTATAATGCAATTACATTAATTACAATTGACGTAATGACAATATAAACATCATACCTGAAATAAGATGCAGTCAGTAAAATTTTATTCAATAATATTATTGAAATAATGATAAATAACAATAATGGTATTTCAGACAAAAAGCTTTTTTTCAATCTGATCTGTAGTAAGAAAACTGATACAGATATGGTAAACAGTATAATTATTTTTTTGTTAAAACCTAAATAACTGACTATTCTTTCGAAGATATCGGTCCCTGTTAACATTGTCACGAATTCAGGCAATGCAATTTTTAATAAAATAGAATTCGGAATGAAGAACCCACCGTTGTAAACTGAAATGACTCCGTAAATGATTACCGGAATTATTCCGCTGATCATAATAAAAATTCCCTTAAAATATTTTTTCCGGAAGAAGAATATTAAAGATACAACAACTATAATAATTAAATCTTCATATCTTATTGAGGCTAACAGAGCGGATAAAGTAAAAATCAGAATATCGGAGTTTTTTATTTTGCCGGGGTTTGATTCACCGGAGCTTAATTCTTTCACCGATAAAAAAATAAATGAAATTGTAAAAATTGTCTGTAGTAAATGCTCCATTCCTGTAAATATGTTAAGTATCAGAGGAGTAATTATTATTATTGCTAATAATCCAGATGTGCTGAAAACATTTGTAAGCGAATATTTTTTGAAAAAGAAGAAGGCTAATGTAATTAAGACAAATGAGAATAATATATTGAGAATCAGTGGGACTAACTCGTTTACGCCTGTCAGATAAAAAATTAAAATTAAAATAAGAGTCCACAGAGGTGAAGATGAAGAAGAAGAGTTTTCGTATTTTGTAATTCCCGCAACACCATTAATTACAATATTCTTTGCAAAAGCCAGATGTATGTATGCATCGTCAAGCACATAAATAAATTTCCCTTCGGTAACATCTAAGCTCATCATCAATACATATAAAATTAATGCTGTCAAAATTCCAAGACTTATTATTAAAGGTATGTAAGTTTTGAGTTTGCTCAAATCACTGAATGCTATTTAGAATTATAAATTGTCAAATACAGATTAAATACTTTCTGCCAGTTAAGCTCATGATAAATTTCCTTTGCCCTGCTCCGGCATAATGAAAATCCTTCAGTGTTAATAATTATTCCTGACAGGATTTCAATTAATTTTTTTGAATCACCGTAATCAAACACAAAACCGTTTTCTCCATCAATAATGTACCTTGACATTCCCGTCTGTCGGGTTACAACCGGAACTAAGCCGGCTGCCATAGCCTCCGCTGCTGAAATAGAAAACGGTTCATACTCACTTGCCGAGATAAATATATGCTTGTCCGATAGAAAATCTGAAAATGCAGATGTGTCCATTAAAGGGACATTGGTAAAATTTTTCAGTCCGGATGACCATTTATTTCCTGCCAGATACAATTCGAAATTAATTCCGGACTTAAATAGAGTTTCTTTAAGAAATTCAAACCCCTTTTCTTTCCTTGAGGTATTTCCCGTAAATGCTATCCTTAGTTTATCTGAAACAGTTTGATGATTATTTCTGCCTTTTGAATGAAAAACTTCATCGATCCCGTTTGGAAAAATTACAGCTTTATACTTGTCGAAAACAAAAAATGAAGATGCAATTTTTAAAGATTCTTCAGAAAGAAAAATTAGTCTGTCCGAATATTTCAGGAAATATTTTTCGCATGCTTTGTCTTTCATATAATAAAACCTGTTTACCTTATTGTACTTTGTATTTTCATGTATAACAACTCCGTGAATGTTATATACAATTTTTACTTTGCAAAATATTTTGTACAGAAAAGCAGTAATTGCAAATCTTTCAAAAGTGATTATGTGAATTATATCAGGCTTTTGTTTAAGAAAGTACAAAAGGACTTTTATCACGCCAAGACGCAGAACAGTTGAATTTCCCTGCTTCAGGACAATCTCATTCCCAAATAGTTTTTTTATAAGACCATACTTTCTCCCGTCAAAAAAATATTCGATGAATACCGAACTTTCCGATTTGGTATATTCTGAAAAAATTCTTTTCGCAACTTTCTCAGGTCCTGTCAGATACTCAGTTACATTATATTTCCCTAAAAAAACAACTTTCAATTTGAATTACTTAGCTTATATAATTCCACTTTAGAATCATCATACAAATCATAACTCTTAACCAGAGTATATTTTTTAAAATTACTGTCTTTTGCAAGATCAGAATAACACGGGCTGGCATTTTCGAATGTAAATTCACCATTGTTATTCTTTCTCTTCCACATTATTATCCATTCCGGATTCCTGCTGAAAACATATCCGGGTAAAGATTTTTCGAACCAGTTACCGTGTCTGTATCCGTTCTTCGCAATAGTTTTATTCGTCAGACCGACTACATCAAGAAATTTTACGTCTTCCAGATAAAACGGTATGATCCCGGAAGCTCCGCTCGCAACGTAACTTCCCGGAGGGATTGTGTTCTTTATCTCCGGTGAATATTCTTTAAGCCGGTTCCATAATACTGTTTCCTTCATGATACCAAATTTATCTTCGGTAAAATAGCTGTAAAAAATTAACACTATAATGAATGGTGCAGCAATGTAAACGAAATGGCTCCTAATTTTCTTTTGTATAATTAATTCATTCAAGCAAACCATCATTAGCAAAGACATGAACGGGATAACAGGAACCAGGAATCTGTACTGAACCATCCAGTCTCCTCCGGCAAATATTACAAAAAAAAACTGCAGTCCGATTATTAACAGAATAAATAAATATACTTTGTTTAGAATTAAATATCTGAAAGCGAAGGGAAGTAATATCAGCAGTGGAATGAACTGAATGTTATGACTGAAAAATTCCAAAATGTAATACACTCCTTTCCGGTAGCTTCTGAATTCATAATATCCAAGAATGTCATGCCCGATCTTTGCATAATAAGTATTGGGAAGCAGATCCGCAAAATAAAGCAACCTGAATATCAGAAAAGAGGCGAGCATCATTCCGAAAAGAACGGCAGTTTTTTTTGCAAATTTTCTGTCATCGCCTGAAATGAAAATGAATATAATTAAAACCAGTGCGAATAAAACTCCTTCCGGCCGTGTTATTGAGATTACAAAAATAAGAGCAGATGTTATTATCAGATCTGAAGGACGGGTTTTTAAATTCAGAATTCTGTAAAAAGTTGACAGCATCAGAAAAATATAAAACATTATTTCGAAACCGGATACTGACCATAGAATGAAAGGAAGATTGAACAGCATTAGAATGCAAGATAGGTATGAAAGGTTTCCCAGTTTTAATTTAAAGCAAATTTTGAAAAGAATTAACAAATTTAATAAAGCAAAAAAAAGGCAGGTAATCTTGGAGCAGAATTCAATGGGCAATTTTAATACTCCGAATACCGATAAGAGCATAAGCCAGCTGAGTGAAGATATTCCTTCGACCCGTTCTCCTGTATTAAAAACTATCCCCTCGCCGTTTACAAAATTGTTAACATATCTGAAGTAAATATAAAGATCATCAACGATCCATTCAAATAAACCGGAGGCAAAAAAAAGAAATACAAGATATACCGTTATTAAAAAAATCCAATCACCGGGCTTAATTTCTTTCATTCCGATTTTCAATTATTTTAACAATCCGGCCTAGTCCAAGTTTGTTTTTTAACAGACTCTTAATTCCAAAATACTTTCCGTATGCTATTGTAAGATCTATCTTTTCATTTGAAAGCAGAATCACACTGAAATTTCTCATTTCAATATCTTTAAATTCACGGATCAGCTTGTGTTTGTAATGTTTAAAATCGGAATTGCTCCATTCGCTTAAATGTCTTTCATTCGCATTGTTGTTGATCGGACCCTGTTCCCAGTTTTTCCCGGTTGGTATGTTGATCAAAACGAAGCGGGATTTATTCATGCAATTATTTATAAATTCCTCTCCGTCTTTTTTTTCAAAATGTTCGATGACATCTCCGCAGTTTATAAGATCATATTTTATGTCAGTCCTTTTGATATAGTCCGTTGCATTTTCAATATAGATATTATCATAAAAATAATTATGATATTCTTTAATATAATCAGGAAATATTTCAACACCGTCTATAGTTCGATTCCATTTCCCTGAATAATTCCTGTCACCCCATATTTCAAGAAATTCGCGGAACAATATTCCCCATCTGCCAAAACCCACCCCGACATCAAGTATGCTCTTTGGGTTAAGCTTTTTAACGAGCTCGATATTGTAAGAAATATTCTGCCAGTTGGATGTTCCCATCAGTTGTGTTTCAGATGTTTTTTTAAAAAATAATAATCTCCCGCAAAAATAAAATATTCAGTAATGACAGTTACTACAGCTGCGGCTTTTATGCCGAATTGCGGAATGAAAATTATGTTCAATATTACGTTAATTATCAGACCTATTAAAGTTATAATCATATTCTGTTTATACAGCCCGAGCCCGTTTAAAATGATTCCGGTGAGATTGTTAATTGCTAATCCGAAAATTGCAATGGACAGAATTTTAAGTATGTCCGAAGCATTTTCATACTTACGTGTATAAATCAGATTTATCAAAATATCCGAAAAGGTAATCAAAATTATTGTGAGAGGAATGCAGATACATATCAGAACAATAAAATATTTTTTGAAAAAAAGTCTAACTGCTTTCTTATTTCTGCTTAAGTAAGAAATTCTCGTAAAACCGGAAATAAAAATAAATGAAAAAACTATTGTTGAGGATTTATAAACTCCGTATCCGATATTGTAAAAAGCGGTTTCGTTAAAATTTGTAATTGCTGAGATCAGTATAATGTCAATTTTATCATACAGCAAATTGAAGATGACTGCAAGTCCAAGTGGCATTGAAATTTTCAGAATAGCAAAAAGCTGATTAAACTTTAATGCTGACAATGTTATCCTCAGATTATTATCAGCCGAGTGCTTGAAAAGAATGATGAACTGGAAAAACGCTCCGGTCAATAATATTAGTAGAATTTGAATTAAAGTTAGCAAGGGGATAAATAGAGTTAATATTATCAGCAGTAACATAAAGCTCCGCGAGAATAATATTGAAATGAACTGACTCCTGAACATGTTCAAGCCCGACAAAGCTTTGATGAGCAAATTACTTAACGAAAAAACATACACGAGAAGACTTACAGTTAGAATCAATACTGTGTTGATTTCAGAGAAGAATAGCCTGCAGAAGATGAAATTTAATAAAATGAAAAAAGGAAACAGTATTAAATTGATGATTAGGGAATTACTGAAATAAGATGAAGCGTTATTCTTGTTTAAAGCGATTTCTCTTTGTAAAAGAACCGGCAGTCCGAAGTCAAAAAGAATGATGAAAATGTTAGCTAAGGAAAAAACAGTTACGAGTTCACCGAATTGTCCTGCAGGATATTTCCTGGCAATGATCAGAAAGACAATGAAAAAGAATATTCTTTCCACTACATTGGAAAATATTATGTATTTATTTCCGGAGAGTATTTTCCGATAAAAATTTTTCAATTCAGATAATTATTTTACCACTAAGGCACTGAGTGCACAAAGAGACACTAAGGAATTCCTGATAAAAATAAAAAAATCCAAACCCAAAAGATTTAGATTTTAAGAGACCCTGACGGTATGTCCTTGACATTTTATGACAATACAGACATATGTTTATCCTAAGCCGGTTAAAATTATTCGCAAATAATAGAAAATTTGCTGGCATAGAAAATGATTTTTTTATAGAGTGAATGTTTTATGTAACCATCAGTTGTTAAAAGTTTGATATCAAAAAATTTTCCAAATAGGAAAGTAATACTAATTGAGAAAGAAAGAATAGAAATTAAATGCTAACTCTTTTTAATTTGAATATGTAAGTTTTTTCCTTTATTGTTTTTTTAAAACCACAATTTAATACATTAATTTCAAAAACAAATTATGACACTGCAAAAACAAGCCCTTGTAATTCTGATCTTAGCTGTAACATTTTGTGTTACTCTGATTGGAAATAAATGCTCTTTAGCTCAGACTGAAATATTTTTTGCCAATTCAAAGCTTGGTTCGGTCTATGAAAGGCAGATGGTCACTGATGTTCTGGTTGACTATATGCTTCTTAAAAATTCTTTAGCAAAGGGAAAAGCAGCTGATGCACGAACGACGACACTAACGATAATTGCTGTAATTGCCGACTACAGCCGGTCTATGGATCAGAATCTTCTTCCGGATTCAAAAAAATTTAAAAGCGATTTGGCAGCACTGAAAGAAAAGGTTAAAAAATCAACTACACTTGCTGAAGCCAGAGCAAACTTTAGCGCTCTTAATAACAGTTTCATTGAGTTTATAAAATCTTACGGGCTTTACAATAAGACGATTTATCTTTATCAGTGCGATGGTAATTCAACATATCGTAACGGTTACTGGTTGTCTACTTCAATGACGGATAAAATGAATCCTTACTTTGACCAGGATGTAAGCGATGATTGCTATGATTTGAAAGAAAGCTGGAGTTTCATATATAAGTTTCCGGAAAATTGGTAGAATGATCCGTTGAGTGAAGATTCGTGGGCGAGTCTCTTCTCCGCAGAGCTCCGCTGTTAAATTGATCCTTGCCGTCTCCGCTGAGTCCCCGTATTAAATTTTTTATTGCGATAGCACGGATTCGAGTGGGAAAAACGGATTTCTTAAACACACTGAGTCACAATATGTAACCGTCTGACTGCTATTACAAAGTAAAATTAATACATAATGTAAAAGAAACGGTCTGACTTTTACACACAACAAAGCACAGGAGGCGTTTATAAATTATGACAAAATAAAAAATCCAAAAGATTTAGATTTTAATTAACCGTAAGCAATGCTGTCCAAATTATTTTCCAAATCCAACGATAACTGCATTTATGTGTTGGTTTTAGTCAAAATATTTCTAATCCATAAACAACTCACCCGTTTTACCACTGAGGCACTAAGAACACTGAGCTTCACAGAGATTTATTTTGGGAACAGTTGATTAATAAAATTATAAAATATTCAAATGTTTGTCCGTCTAGTATAGTATTAAAATTAGATTATAAAAAAATCCTCAGTGTAACTCCGTGTTCTTAGTGCCTCAGTGGTAATTTTTAGTTTTGAAGGAAGATTTTTTCAAGATCGTTTTGGACAGAGTTGAACCGTAAGAGATAAATAATGAAATAATTATAAACTCCGGATTATCTGCCCGCCGCTGCAACAGCGGCGGGACTCTAACGAGGCTAAAGTTTGGACAGCAGGCTATAAAATCTTATGGTCTGATTAGATGAATAAAACTTTGCACATTATTAAAAACAATAATAAGGTCAGTAAGATCGATAATTCCATCGAAAGTAACATCTCCCGGGCTATATCCGACTTCAAATACAGCGGATCTGTTATAGCAACTAATAAGATCATTCAAATCTATATTTCCGTCTTTAACTATGTCTCCGCTGTAGAAAGCATAACCGGCTCCAACGTTTATCTGATTATTTCCATAGGCTTTGTTAGCAGATGTTGTAAAATCATATGAAGCTGCACTGCTAATAAACGGCTGCGGCGTCTTGCTCCACGTTTCAAGCGCATTTCTGTGCTTAATCTGATAATAGTAATTTATGTTATCAATGCCTCCGCTTGTGAAAATTACTGTTGCATTTCCCGTATTACTAAGATACACTCTTGATGAGTCAACAATCGAATAAGGTGCAGCGCCTGATCTTAAATAAACACGAACAGTATCACTTTTCATTTCTCCCAGGGGAAAGAAGAATCCCTGAATGAAAAGTTTTAGCGCAAGCGATTTATTTCCGACCTGATTGTCGATTTGCAATGAAACTTTGAATACAGGTTTGGAAGGATCATTATTTTCAATATTCATAACGGCGGCCTGATTTGCATCGGGTTCGGAAGCGCTGATTTTATTTGCTGAGGCAACATAACTATAACTTACCATAAAGAGTCCGCTGTCATTTGGAGCAATCGGTCCTGCCGGAAGTGCCTGTATTGAGAATAAATCTGCACCCTGACCTGAAAAAGAAACATTAGCTACATTTAAATTTGCTGTGCCCACATTTTTTAAGTAGAAGTTTCTATCGACAGAATTCGGCGGTGTAACCATTCCGAAATTAATTAGAGAATCCGCGGGAATGTCAAGTCTGGCACTTGGACTGGTGACACCTCCAAGTTTCAGAAGTGTCAGCCTGACGCTATCGAGTGTGCCGCCTATCCCATCTTGTCTTTGATCAGCTACAATAACTTTCCAGTTACCATTTGCGTTTGTTCCGCGCAATGTCTTTAACATATAATCCGGTTTAACAAAAGCACCTGAATACGGGGGCACAATATTCCGCCAGTAAATTGTGGAGGAATCAGAAATTTTAGCTCCATTGATATTTACAGGAGGTGAGAATTCATACGGATTATGAGAGAATAAGCAAACTCTGTCAATATCCGGATTTCCAACCGGAGAATTCAACAGAATAATAAGATCCTTTATCCTGTTATGTCTGACAAATAATTCTGCTTTAATATCTGCAATCCTGAAATTCCCATATGCTACAGTTGGAGAACTAACCAGAGTATAATCGGGTAATGCAGCTGCTGTTATCTTTTTTGAATCCTGTACCAAAGTGCCGACAGCAAAATATAAAAGTTTAATTCCATTTGGAGCACCTCTTGGGAAGACTGCTCTGTTGCCGGCATTATCACTTGCTGTAAGATAGTATTCAACTTCGCTCTCGTAACCCATACACGGAATTTCAAATGTAAAATTATTTCCTGTTAAAGATATGTAAAGCAAAGAATCAAATGCAGACCATCCGGCATTGTTTTTATTTGTTCGGTAAATGATTTTTGGACTTGATGAATTTATGGAAGCACCGCTTTGGTCAACTATTTCAGCCGTAACCTTAGTAGGGTATGTGCTTGAATGTGAAGGAACATTCAAATGATTTATTGTAGGCGGAGTAACATCAGTTCCTCCTGCCAGCCGGACAGAGTTGTATGCATTTACTCTTCCATATCCAAGATAATTATTCCACTTGCTTCCATAAGTTCTTGATTCAGGATACGGTTCTTTATCAATTCTGTCACAGCCTTTAACAAGGTATTCAATCACCTGAAGCGCATTTAAAGAAGTATTGACAGACAGGATTAAACCAGCAACACCTGCAGCATTTGGACATGAGCACGATGTTCCATTGAATGTAGGGGTATAATCTCCGGGATCAGATCCTCCTGCTCCCTGAATATCTGTTGTATAACAAATCGTTGGAGCAACAATATCAAGATCATAAACTCCGCTATCACCATAGTTGCCGCCCCAAAAATATTGATTACCTGTACCCGGAGCTTTTTTCTGGTCGTGCGGAGTTGAAGCTCCAACGCTCAAAACCTGAAGACGATCGGAAGGATATGAAGGGAAACTTCTGCCTTCATTACCTGAAGAAAATAATATGATGCATCCCAGACCACCTCTTCCATTTACAAGTGCATTTATTAATGCATTATCGAGCGATACAACCGGAAGTCCACCACTCCAGCTATTGCTTAATATGCCTATCCCCTTCACGGTTGCTGTATCAAAAGCTCTTACTTGCCTTGCAGTTGTTGTACCAGTATCGGCATCATTAAATATTTTAAATGCCATTATTTTACTCCCCGACGAGATCCCTGCTGTTCCCAAAGAATTGTTTCTTTTAGCTCCAATTATTCCTGCACACGCTGTCCCGTGTCCGTGAAAATCATAAGAAACACTGTATGAATTATTTACTGCATCATATCCCGTGACAGTTTGTCCAAGCAAATCAGGATGAGTTGAATCAATTCCTGTATCAAACACACCTATTGTCACGGCAGATGAACCGGTTGTTATGTCCCATGCCAGATCTACATCCATATCTGCATTTGCCAGACCATTTACATTTATCCGGTCTCCGGCAGCCGCATTTCCTCCGGTTGGCACTGCCTGCCCGGTATTCTTCAATGCCCATTGCTGACCGTAGTGAGTGTCATTAGCATCTGAATTTAACAGGCAGCCGCCTGGATAATAAAAATTTGGTTCGCAATATTTAAAAAATCCTGTTTCAAAATAAATATTTGAGAGCTCCAGTCCGTTTAGTCTTGTATCATCAAATGTCTTCAGGTGGTATCCTTCTCCGACTCTCCCAATTATTCTGACGCCATATTTAATATTAAGAATATCAAGTTTCTCCAGATCTGTATGTGATCTGACACTCACTATAAATTCATCCGCAGCAAAAGCGGAAACTTTCTCAGATTCACCTTTATACACAGGTACAATAATTTTAACTATATCTTCTCTTGCTGATATTCTTGCAAAATAATTTTGAATCTCTGCATCGGACTTTTCGATGTTGAAATTTATCACATAGATATTATCATCAGCTTGCTTAACTTCATTGGGAGATGTTACCAGATTATTTAAAATTTGCTTTACCGATTCAGCGCTGCCGGAATTAGACTTGACAATAACAACAATTTTGTCGTTCCTTTTATGAAGGTGAAACTTGCTTCCTGAGTAGTAATAGTAATCTTGAGAAAAGAGGTTGGTTGAAAAGCTTAAGAAGATAAATAGTATCAACAATTCAATGCAATTCGATTTTTTAAATGCTTTTTCCATTTTTCTTTCTCCTTCATCTAATTGTTAAAATTATTGAAATTTATTTGTTAGGTTAAATGAGAATAAAAAAGATACATCCTGTTACATCCTATTGAAAGAAAAATGTAAGCAAAGAAAATCAACATCGAACTCGGAAGAATCTTTTTAAACTAGGTCTTAAGATCCCGGTGTGCGCATTGGAAAGTCTCAGTTCAGAGAGAAGTAAGGTTTTTTCGTTCTTGTGTTTTATATTAGAAATTACAATTAATTTAATCAAGGATAGTTTTTTTGCGATTCGGTGAAATAATGTTTATTATAAAATTTAAATGAGAATAATGAGAATAAATTGAGAAGAGTAAAAACTTAATGAATTGTTATCAGATTATATACTTCGGATTATCTTCGCAGGGACTCCTGCTGCAACAGATTTCGGCGGAACATCTTCCGTTACAACCGCACCTGCACCGATGACAGCTTCCTCGCCAATGGTCACGCCGCACATTATAGTAGCTGATGAGCCGATTGAAGCTCCTTTCTTTACATATGTTGGAATGACTTTCCAGTCATTTTCATCCTTCATTGAACCGTCCGAGTTTACAGCCTTCGGATATTTATCATTAATGAAAGTTACGTTATGTCCTATGAAAACATTGTCTTCAATACTTACCCCTTCGCAAATAAAAGTGTGAGATGAAATTTTACAGTTCCTGCCTATTGATGCATTTTTCTGAATTTCAACAAATGTTCCGATTTTTGAATTGTCTCCTATGGAGCATCCATACAGATTTACAAAGTCATATATTTTAACATTCTGACCGAGCTTTACATCTTTTATATTCTGATTACTCATTAACTTTCTATTTTGCTCCTTTGCCTAAAATCATTACGGGGAAAGTTTTGAAGATCAGCTGAAGATCAAGCCAGGGCGTCATGTTGTTTATATAATACAAGTCAAGTACAACCGAGTCTTTAAACGAAACAGAGCTTCTCCCCGAAACTTGCCAGACTCCTGTGCATCCGGGCATTACTGTATTTCTTCTTTTATGCCAGTCATCAAACGAATCATATTCATAAGGAAGGCACGGTCTGGGACCTACAAGACTCATTTCTCCTTTTAGTACATTGATAAGCTGAGGGAGTTCATCAAAAGAAGTCTTTCTTAAAATTCTGCCGATTGAAGTGACATTTCTTTCATTAACAACTTTCGAAGATCCGCTTGCAATTATTCTATCATTCTTTATAAATTCTGCCATTACTGCGCTCCTCCTTTTGTCTTCATGTCTGTCTTCATACATTGACCTGAATTTATACAGCTTAAATGGTTTCCCGTCTTTTCCGATTCGAGTTTGTGTAAAAAATACTTTACCCCTTGAAGTAAACTTTATCAGAATTGAAATAAGTATGAATAAAGGAAGAAGCAGTATTAGTCCGGAAAATGCGGCTGTGTAGTCAAAAACTCTTTTGTAAAAATAATTCAGGTTCTTGTTCAGCCGGGGGGATAAATCCACTACCGGTATACCTGAGTATGAATCGGTTACAATTTTTTCCGGAACAATATTAAATAATTCTGAGGTCAGCTTTACACTCTTTTCCAGATGCACGCATTTGTCAATTATCTCCATCAGGTTCTCATAACTTGTAGTATCGGTTGCAATTATTATTTCGTCAACTTTATATAGTCTTACAATCCTGGAAAGATCGTCAATTTTCCCAATGCATCTGATATTTTCAAATACTGTTTCACCGGTTTCGATATTATCATCAAGAAAGCCTGTAATTTTTATCCCGTAGAAGTTTTCAAAAATAAATTTTTCCGCTAACAGCTTTCCGGATTTACCGGCTCCGACTATTACGACATTGCTGTTGTTCAGGATGTTTGTGAAGTTCATATAAAATGGCTTCAGCACAAGCAGTCTCACAATTGATATGCCCGTTAAGCCGGTTAAAAAGAAACAAAGAACAAAAACTCTGGAGGAAAGCAGAAGATTAAATTTTATGATAAATGAAAAAATTATCAGAAGCAACGTACCGTATAGGAATGATTTTATAACAGCCGTTATGTGAGGAGCTCGCGTGAGAAATATATTTACCTTATAGAGATTGTTGACCTGAAACAGAAATAGAAATACTGCTGAAAAAATAAAGAAGGTCAGGTAGGTCAAAAATTCGTTTTCAAAAGTTATTACCTTCTTATTCAGAATGTTCTTAGTAATGAATCCGGATAATAAGAAAGAACAAAATATCACTATGAAATCAAAGAACGCAAATACATATTTATATCTTGGATATTTCAACCAGAAAATTTTTTTTAAATTTTATAAAATTCCTTAATCTTTTCACATACAATTTCAATTTGCTCTTCTGAGATGTCCGGGTATATTGGCAAAGATAAACATTCCTCAGCCAATTTTTCAGTAACAGGAAAATCACCTTTTTTATATCCGAGATGCTCAAAGCATTTTTGTAAATGCAGTGGAACAGGGTAGTGAAGACCTGTTTCAATTTGATTTGCTCTCAGATATTCTTTGAGCTTATCACGCTCTGCAGACTGAATGACATACAAATGGTAAACATGCATGGCATATGGAAGTTCATTTGGAATCTTAATCTGTTTTACCTCTCTCAGAAGTCCGTTATATTTATTAGCAGCATTTCTTCTTTTTGTGGTCCAATCTTTAAGATACTTTAATTTTACCCCGAGCACCGCTCCTTGTATTTCATCCATTCTGTAATTGTGTCCGAAAGATTCGTGATAATATTTTTTTACTGAGCCGTGATCTCTCAGCATTCTTGCTTTTAAAGCTATCTCATCATCATTGGTATTAACTGCGCCTCCTTCGCCGAACGCCCCTAGATTTTTCGAAGGATAAAAACTGAATGATGCTGCATGGGAAAGTCCGCCGATTTTTTTATTTTTATATTCGGCAATGTGCGCCTGAGCTGCATCCTCAACTAAAAAAAGTTTATATTTATCTGCTATAATTTTAATTTCATCCATATCCGCCGGTTGTCCGTAAAGATGAACCGCAACAATCGCTTTCGTT
This sequence comes from uncultured Ignavibacteriaceae bacterium, assembly GCA_964399995.1. Lineage (GTDB taxonomy): Bacteria > Bacteroidota > Ignavibacteria > Tepidaquicellales > Tepidaquicellaceae > JAGPCH01. The sequence goes on along the minus strand of CAYNTN010000020.1, from coordinate 7,093 downwards.
TTCGGTGTAATTTTTTCTTCAATTCTTTCCGGATCTAAATTGTAACTATCGGCATCACAGTCAGCGAATATCGGAGTTGCTCCGCATAAAGTCGCTCCCCAGGCAGTAGCTATAAAAGTGTTCGCGGGTATAATGACTTCATCACCTTCTTTAATTCCTAAAGACCACAGAGCAAGATGATTTGCATCAGTTCCGGAGCTTACGGCTATGCAGTGATTTACATCATGGGCTTTTGCAAATTCATTTTCAAAATCTGCTACTGCTTTTCCTAAAATGAAGGCATTGTCGTCAATGACATTTTTTATTTCAGCATTTATTTCTTCTTTAAGCTGTTCGTGTAATATTTTTAAGTCAGTAAAAGGGACCTTCATGTTGGTTAATATAGTTCCGGCAAAACAATTTGCATTTATTCTATTTACCACTAAGGCACCAAGAACACAAAGGACATAAAAATTAGATTTTATTAAAATATTTTTCTTAGTGCACTTAGTGTTCTGAGTGGTTAAATATCTTTTTTAAGTATCCTTCTGATTTGGTTTGAAAAATTCCTGTACGCAATAAATAAGAAAAAAAGGTAATGTAGACAGGTACCGTCCGAACATCTTTCCCGGCTGTTGCATAAGTCTGAAAAACCACTCAAACCCTGTCTTTTGAAAAAAAACCGGAGCTCTTTTTATGTCTCCGGTAAAAAATCTGAATGCTGCACCGACTCCTATGAGCAAACCTTTATTTAATTTTTGAAAATTATTTTTCATCCATACTTCCTGTTTCCCGCCGCCAAGGCTCACCCAAATCAGCTCTGCTCCGGATTCATTAATTCTTCTGATCATATCATAATCCGACTCATCGTCATCTTTCCCGAATTCCGGGCTGAAACTTCCGGCAATAACCAGATCATATTTTTCTGACACTTTCTTTTTAAGCTTATCAAGAACTTCAACTGTATCTCCGAGAAAATAATGTTTAACATTAGTTCCTGAAGTTCTTCTGAATATCTCTTCCATGAAATCAGGACCTGCAACCCTGTCAATGTTGCTGACTCCTTTTAGTTTAGCCAGCAGGGAAATCGGTCTTCCGTCCGGCAGTGAAATCAGCGAGCTGTTTATCGCATTTTTCAGGCAGGGAGAATGTCTGTGTGCATTCACAATATTACCTGCATCGGTCACACAAATATAATTTTTATCGCCTGATTTTAAATATGATATAGCTTCTTCCGATGAATTGTCTAAATTACAGCAGGTTATTTTTATTTCTTTAATGAAAAAATTTTTCACAAATATATTAATTTAATACTGCATTAAATACATCAATCATCCTTTGAATATTAATATCTAATGTAAAAAAATTCTCATATCTCTGTTTCCCTTTCATACCCATTTCTTTTCTCATAGCGGGATTTTCGATTAGCTTTATAATTGCATCGGCAAGCATGACAGGATTTTTTATTTCAACGAGAATACCGGTTTCTCCATCCAGCACTATGTCCGGGATGGTGGCGATATCTTTACTGGAGACAACAGGTACACCGGCTGACATTGCCTCAATGATTACAATTCCAAATCCTTCATATTTGTACCATGTCGGAAAAATCAGCATGTCAATCCGGTTTAGAAAATATTCTTTATCATTCCCTGTAACGACGCCAAAAAATTTCACCTTGCCCTTAATATTATTTGAGTCAATGATGTGTTCTGCTTTTTCTTTAGTTTTCCGTTCTTTTTCAGACCATGCTCCGGCAAATTGGAATTCGATATTGCTGAATTTTTTTATAACTATAACGGCTGCGTACAATAAATCAAGCAAACCTTTGCTTTCAAATAAGTTGCCAAGAAATCCAATAATAATTTTATCGTTAGGATGTTCGATTTTTTTATTTGGTTTTGCATTTGAATTGCTTTCTATTCCGTTTGGTACTGCGACGATATTTTTTACCAATCCTTTAAAAATGAATTTCAGTCTGTCTCCTAAAACTATTGCAGTATCAACCTTGCTCAAAGACTTTCTGATAAAGTGTTTGACTATAAAGTTTGAGTTATTGTAAAAACCATCTCTGAAATATCCGCCTTCATGAAGATGAATTACAATCTTCGCCTTTGAAAAATAAGCCGAGGTAAGAATAAATAAACCGTCGCGCAGATACGGAAGAAAATTAGAGGCAACCGGAATATAGACCATTTCAGGTTCAAAATTTCCAAGCATTTTATAAAGAGAGTATATATTTTTTAAAGCAATCTTAACATTGGTAAAATCAAGTTTTGAAAGGTTATCTAAATTTCTGTGATCCGAAATATCAATATGAGCAACATCAAACTCATCTTTGATTTTCGAATTGAGCAAATTGCTGAAATATATGCTTGACCCGTGATAAGGAGGAGGAATGCTTCCAATTAAAATAATTCTCTTTTTACTCTGCAACAAATTTGAATAATATTAATTAAAGACTTAAAGATAAACTTTAATTAAAATATATAAATCATAATACTCATTCAAATCATTCTAACCATTTACAAATCCCCGAAAACTTAGTTTAAATTGAAACTAAAAACGTCAATCCTTAATTTTCTTACAATTAAATAAATCATTATGACTGTTAATTATTTAAAGTGATTAATCTTAATCTCAGCCTTCATATATGAATATTATTAATCAAGTTAATAATATTCAATCAAATTCAAACTACTCCCAATCGAAAGAAAAAGTCATCAGGAAAATGAATGAGCTCGCAGCTGAGCGGGCATTCAGATGTTTTCTGGTTATTGAGAAATCTTGATTTGTTCATCTGAATGGGAAGCTGATTTTACTGCATAATAAACAGCCTGCTTAAATCCTTCAATCATTTTTTCAACATTACATTCATTCAATGCTGCGTGGAAAGCACCTTCCCTGAGTTTTGCAGACAGTTCCTTATCCGAAATTATACTGATCATTTTTTCGTATAAATCAAATTCATTCCCGTCTTCACAAAGCAAACCGTTTACGCCTTTTTTCAGATACCCGATACCTTCACCGTGAAAATGGGAATCCTTTTTTTGTGAAATTACCGGAGTTCCGAAACAAAAAGAATGAACAACAGATAGCCCGAGACGACCCGGCATTATAAAAGCATCGCTGATGTAAATCCATTTTCCTGTTTGTTCTTCATCAAGGATTTCACCGGCAAAGTGAATATTCCTGATTTTTAACTCTTCAGATAAATTGATCAAATTATTCTTTTCCGGTCCTTCACCGATAACAGTCAGCCTGCATTCATTAAAATTCTCTTCAGTCAGTTTGAAAGCTTTAAGAAGAATTTCCATTTGCTTGTCTTTCAGCAGTCTTCCTATGTATAAAAAATGAAACTGCACTTTAACATTTAGCTCGGATTTAATTTTTTCCTTACCGGTTTTATCAAATGCTCTCTTGAGTTCAAGCATTTTGTTCGTATCAAGCGTGTTTGGTGCCACAAAGTAATGTCCGGTTTTCTTTGAGAATTTTGAGACTTCCTGTTTTCCGTTTTCCCAGTAAAAGATAACCGCATCGGCTTTCTGTGAAAGGTATAATCTCATTTTATCCGAAAAATTTTTATCCGGATTAAAGCCGGTTGCAGGATCATAGCCAAAGCTCCAGAGAATAATTTTAAATTTAAAAATCTTCCTGAGCAGCAGGAGGATGTATATATTCAGATTCCCTACATTAAAAACTGCAATTACAATGTTTGGTCTGAATTTTACAAGCTTTGAATAGATATTTGAAATGAAAATTTTTCCATTTCTTTCAAAATAAATATTCCGGCATTTTTCATAATATTCACAATCAAGCCCGGAAGCATTTTGGAGAGATTCATTTTCATAAGGCTGACCGTAGAATATTTTTGAGTCAGGAAAGCAATCATGAAACAATTTAAAAAATCCTGTTCTGTAATGCGGAATTATTCTTTGCAGGTGAAGAATCCTAATGCTCATGCTATAATTGGAAAAAAATTCATTGCAAGTTAACGACTTTATTATATCTTATCAGAGCAAATATTATTCACATAAGATAAAGAAAGGAAAAGTTGAATTATCGCAATGAACTCAGGCGAGTTTGAAAATTACCGGATATTATTAAATATATTATTTTATCTTTTATTTACTTCTTAAACTATTTACTTTTTTGTAAATTAAAAGCAATTCAAGACAGACATTTGGATAAATCAATCACCGAAAAAATTTTCAAACTACTTCCAGGATTAAATCTCATTAATACTTATAAGAAAGAATATTTATCAAAGGATATTTTTGCCGGTCTTTCCGTAGCAGCAATTGTTCTGCCTATAGGAATAGCATATGCAGCTTTAATAGGTCTGCCTCCTCAGGCGGGTCTATATTCGAGTATTCTCCCGATGGTTGCGTATGCTTTGCTTGGATCTTCAAGGCAGCTAATACTTGGTCCTGATGCGGCTACATGCCTGCTTGTTGCTTCAGTAATTACTCCTTTGGCAGCGTCAAATCCGGAAAAGTATATGGCATTATCATTGATGGTTGCATTCATTGTCGGATCACTATGCATATTGGGGGGGATACTTAAGTTAGGATCAATAGCAAATTTTCTTTCAAAGCCAATACTTACGGGTTACTTAAACGGATTGGCAATCAGTATAATTTTAGGTCAACTCGGTAAACTGTTCGGATTTGATCTTGTCTCGAAAGAGTTTTTTGATATGGTTGCTGAATTTGTTTCAAAGTTAGAACTCACGAATATTTTCACTTTGATGATAGGAGGCGGAGCGTTTATATTAATTTTGTTAATGAAGAAATACTATCCCAGACTACCTGCTCCGCTTATTGCTGTGATTATCGGAATAATAATTATTACAGTTTTTAAAGATTCAAAAGGGGTAACATTAGTGGGATACATTCCATCCGGATTTCCTTCTTTTAGCTTACCGAAGTTTGAAGATGTAAAACTAATTCAGTTAATATATGAGTCCTCGGGAATTGTACTGATAAGTTTTTGCAGTCTTATGCTTACCAATAAGAGTTTTGCATCGAGGAACGGATATTCAGTTGATCCGAATCAGGATTTTATTGCTCTGGGTGCTGCCGATATCGTGTCAGGTTTATCACAGGGATTTGTAATAAGCGGAGCGGATTCAAGAACTGCAGTTAATAATGCTTCAGGCGGGAAAACACAGTTAGTATCAGTCTTTGCTGCTGCAGCAATAGTTTTTTGTCTTTTATTTTTCACGGATTTTCTTTCGCTGCTTCCGGTGACAGTTTTGAGCGCAATTATAATCGCAGCATGCATCGGATTATTTGATATTGAATATTCGAAGAAGCTTTTCAAACTAAGTAAGGTTGAATTCTTAATTTCAATAGTTACATCCTTAAGCGTAATCCTGATCGGAGTAATGCCCGGAGTAATGATAGCAGTGGTATTGTCAATAACACGCCTTATAAGAAATGCAGCTCATCCTCACATTTCGGTGCAGGGTAAACTTAAGGACAGGACTACATTTCAGAATATTTTGGATAATTCTGATGCAGAGCAGATACCCGGAATATTGGTCCTTAAGATTGAATCTGCGTTAATTTTTTTCAATGCTGATTTTGTAAAGAACAGTATTTTAAAGTTGATTTCAGATCAGAAAGAAAGAGTAAAATATCTTGTAATCAATGCAGAGTCAATAAATCTATTAGATGTAACTGCAGCAGGCACAATAGAAAATCTCGGTACAGAGCTTTCAAAGATGGGAATAAAACTTATGTTTGCGCGGGCTAACGCAAGATACAAATCCATGCTATCGGATGTTGAGATACTTGATAACAAAAATCAGGGAATGTTTTTCGATTCAGTCTATGATGCAGTACAGTATTGTAATAAGTCAGGTGTCAAAAGTGAAGCATGAAACGCCGGATGTAAGACACATAGTTAAAGTCCGGGACGAGACAACGGACAATGATATCGACATGAAATGGGATATAGGATGATGAGTCAATGCGGAGAATTAATATTAACCTGTAGATATTAATAGATATTTGTAAAAAAACATTGCTTGTAATTTACTTTAACATTTTTTAACTCGGGATCTTAATCATTTCAGCACCTCCCGTTTTTTGTTTCACGTCTCACTTAATAAATATCACTGTATCTCTCGTTTATCTTTCGTATTTTTATAGTTAATAATTAAATTCGCCCTTGTAGCTCAGGTGGATAGAGCAGCAGTTTCCTAAACTGCGTGCCGGATGTTCGAGTCATCCCAAGGGCACGGGTTTTTTCAATTACTAATTACTAATTACTAATTACTAATTACTAATCGTTAAACAAAAAGTTTAAACAGTAAAAATTAAAATTATAATTTAAGATGAAAAAAGTCGCATTAGTAACCGGCGGAGCGAGGAGATTAGGAAAAGATATTTGTATGGACCTCGGAAAATCAGGATTTGATATTATTTTGAATTATAATAACACTGCAAAAGATGTTTTGGATAAATCAATTTCTGAAATATCTGAAACCGGTGCGAAAGTAACTCCGGTCAAATTTGATATATCTAAAGCAGGTGAGATTAAGAAAATGTTTGAGACAATTGCTTCAAAATTTGAAAATCTCGATCTGCTTATTAATAATGCGGGAGTATTCGAGCAAACAAATTTTCTTGAGACTGATGAGGAAATTTTTGATAAGCATATAGATACAAATTTAAAAAGTACATTCTTCTGCAGTCAGGAAGCCGCAAAAATAATGTTAAAAAATAAGGAGAAAATTGGCAGAATAATTAATATTGCCTCACTTGGTGCAATAGAAACCTGGACAGGATTCATTCCATACTCTTTATCCAAAATAGGGGTTATGAAGCTGACAGAACTCATGGGAAAAAAATTAGCACCCGATATTTTAGTTAATGCAATTGCTCCGGGTACCATTCTCATAGAAAACGACGAAAATCAAACAGTGAATACTGCGGAGTTAAAAAAATATCCTATGAAGAGGTTTGCAAAATCATCAGACCTGACTTCACTGATACTTTATCTTGCCAATGAAAATACATATATAACCGGGCAGACTTTCGTTGTTGACGGCGGAAGAAGCCTGTAATCAATTACTAATTACTAATTAATAATTACTAATTACTAA